>CAIYJU010000162.1 GCA_903926565.1 uncultured Bacteroidales bacterium | reverse complement strand
TGTACGGTCTCAGGCAGGCGATTCAATCCGGGAATACCGGAACAGCAGAATACAGTTCCGGGTTGCAGGTTTCCGGTACCTTTACCCAGGTGACAGAGAAAGGAGGCAACCCTGTTTACCTCAACACCAGCGGTCCGACCAACCTTAACTTTGTCGGAAAGGAATTGCCCGGACATGACACAAAATACCATGCACATGGTTTTGGTTCACCGGTTGGGAAAATTAAAAATTTATCCGTATCTCTTGAAGATTTCTCAGAGGAGGAACTTGACCAGGTTGGCCTGACCGCCGGTGAACCCGTAAACCTTGAATTCGAATCAGGGGTAACCGTTACCGGGAAAGTGGTTGGCAAAACTATCTGTGATGAACATCTTGTGTTATTAAGCCTGACTGACTGCCATGTTATTTATGAAGGAAAAACATTGTTTGAGCCCGCATGGGGCACCTTCGACATGGCTGTAGGCAAAAGCATTGTTTCCGTTTTTTCCGGCCCGGCTGATCCCGACTCGTTTGGGTTGAAATATCCCGCTCCTGAGGAGAAAACACATAAAATCCAACACGACGAACAAGCCAGGAAATTACATTTGCTCTACCAGCAGGTAAGAGATATCAGGGAGCAAAACTGCTCCTTCGCACTCTTGCCCTTGTTGTGGCAGGAGTTGCAGCGTGATCATCCCGGAGACTGGCTGTGCGCCCTGGAAATACTCGAATTGCTGAAGGATAAAAAAATTGAAGATTCGTTTACCTCCGAAGTCACCTCACTGCTCCTTTCCAAAAAAGCAGAAGGAGAGGCCATGTCTAAACTTATAGACGATGGCTTTGCCATGCTCAGTTAGCGCGTTTTTTGAATTTCAGGACCCCGCGAACAAGGATTGTCATGGTGACCAGGGTGATGCCCAGGATAAAATATTCGATATTGTCTATTGAAGCGGGGATTTTTTTCCCCACCAGGTATCCAAGGGGTATCAGGGTTCCCGACCACAAAATGGCTCCTGTAATATTGTAAATGGTAAATTTCCAGAAATTGATCCCGATGGTGCCGGCAAGAATGGGAACAAAAGTTCGGATCACCGGCATGAACCGACCTGCAACAAGGGCAATACCCCCATATTTCTCGTAATACTCCTTTGATGTAACAAAATGGCGCTGTTTAAAGAAAAAGGTGTCTTTCTTGTTGAGCAGCCTTGTACCAAATAACTTCCCGGTATAATAGCCGGTCATATTCCCGGCAATGGCCGCAAATGCAACGGTGATGACCAGAAGCCAGATGTTTACCATCAGGTCACTGCCACACAGCAGACCGGCAGTAAACAACAATGCATCACCCGGGAAGATAAATCCGATGATAAGTCCCGTTTCAGCAAAAATAACGATCAAAAGGAGGGCGAGGCCCCCGTAGTGAATCAATTTTTCCGAATTCAACAGGATTTCAAAAATTTCTTTCAGGTCTTCCATCAAAAAGAGTTCACTCTTTCGTGATCTCCTCGAAAATCATGATGATCTCCTCCTTATACCTTGCCGGTGCCTCCACGTATCCCCATCCCAACTCCATCTCCATGATTCCGCCAAGGGCAGTATCGTCGGAAGTAACAATTCCATGGGGTATTTTACGATCACTGAGCACTTCTGCAATCAGTCCTGCTTCAAACTCATTGTTTAAAACAAGGATTTTTTCATACGATTCCATAACCGGTTATTTTTCCTCTAAGATACAAAACTTTAGCTAAAGGTCGCCGATGAATTTGCCCTCGTACCCGATTATCCGTCTTTTCAGGGATTCGACAGCTTTAATCCAATAATTCCCAATACGATAAGCGATGCAGAGGCGATCCGGAAAAACCCTGACGGATCCTTAAAAAAGGTAATTCCCACGATAAATGCTCCAATGGCGCCGATTCCGGTCCAAATTGCATAAGCTGTTCCCATCGGAATTGTTTTCTGGGCCAGGTACAGGAAATAACCACTCAGCGCCATACTTGCGACAGAAAGAAGAATCCATTCAAATTTATAATTGGCCTGGGTTTGTGATAACTTCATTCCCAGCGGCCACCCAATCTCAAAGAAGCCTGCAATGATCAGAAATATCCATGCCATCAGATACGAATTAAGGTTTTGCAGCAGGTTTCCTGACAACCGCAATCGTCTGCTTTAGCTTTGAAAGTCCTGACCATGCAAGATAACCCAACAGGAAAATAATGGTGCCTGAAATGATTCCGGGATGTGTGGCAAACTGCCTGCCGGCAATATCAACCAACATTGTGAACATGCCCTGCAGCGCATGAAAGACCGGGATGAAAATCCTGGGAAATGCGGAGATAAGAACTTCAAAAATATCGAAAGATGCAAGAATGTGTGTAATGGTTTCCATGGGATTGAAGATTTCGGCCAAAATTAATCAGGAGAGGCTCCCATGGCAACTCTTTTTCGACGAATTCCCGAAAAAAACGGATGAAAGCAGTTAAGAAGGTGGCAGAGCCTTTCTCATCTCATCGACCTTCTCCGCAAGTTGCTGCATCAGTTTCGTGATATTTTCCTGGTAGTATTTCATCAGGCTGGGGAGTTTCTCAAGATTTGTTCCTGAACTGGCATACTCGTTGATCAGCTTTATATTTGACCGCAGGTTTCCGGATGCCAGCAGTTCAAGGCTTGATTTAATTTTGTGTGAGGTACGGGCAATCTCCACAATGTTATTTTGCTTAAATGCATCATAAAGCGCTGATGAATAATCAGGTGTAAGTTCAATGAACTTTTCAATCAAGTCAATGATCTCAGACTGGTCGTCACCCAACAGCCTTGAAAGTTTTGTCAGATCAAATTGCGGATTTTGCCTGCTTTTGGTTGCAGAAGCATCCCGTGATGCTGTATCAGCGGAAGGGATGTATGTTACAGGAATGCCGAATGCTGCCATTAGTTTGCCAAATAAGGACTCTTCCTCAAACGGTTTCGTGAGATAATCATTCATTCCCGCATCCATGGCTTTGCCAATGGCTTCCGTGGTTGCAAAGGCAGTGAGAGCGATGATGGGGGTTTTGATATTAAACTCTTTGCGGAGAATCCTGGTCGCCGTTAATCCATCCATGACGGGCATTTGCATATCCATCAGGATCATGTCGTAATTTTTCTCACCGACTTTTTCAATTGCCTCCCGCCCGTTGGCCGCCAGATCTGTATTGGTATTCCATTTTAATAAAATCGACCTGGCAATAAACTGATTGAATTCATTGTCCTCTACTACAAGGATGTTCTTTCCTTTCAACGCATCCGGATCGAGGTAAATTTTCCGGCTCACCTCATTAAGCAGCGTTTGTTCAGTAGTTTCAAACACAACAGTAAAGAAAAATCTGCTGCCAATGCCTTTCCGGCTTGTCACCTGCAATTCACCACCCATGAGACCGACAAGTTGCCTGCTGATGGCGAGGCCGAGACCGGTTCCTCCATATACACGGGTAACGCTTTCGTCTTCCTGCTTAAATTTCTCAAAGATATTCTGAAGGTTTTCTTCGCTGATCCCGATCCCGCTGTCGGTAACGGAGAAGATAAATGTTGCCCTGTTTTCTGATTCATTCACAAGGGAGCAGGAGAGGTCTATTCCTCCTTCTGAAGTAAATTTAATGGCATTGTTAACCAGGTTTATCAGGATCTGCTGCAACCGCACAGGATCGCCAACAACTGCTTTTGGAAAAGGTACTTCAAGGGTGGCAGAAAGGGTAATAGCCTTTTCTTCTGCTGCATGTGAAAGGAAACCATACACCCTGTCAAGAATGGTTTGCAGGTTAAACGGGATCTGTTCGAGCTCAACCCTGCCAGCTTCAATCTTTGAAAAATCAAGAATTTCATTGATGATGTTGAGTAAGTTTTCACCCGAGATCAACAATTTATCATTGAGAATTGTTTGCTCAGGATTAAGTCTCGTATCCTTCATCAAACGTGAAAGTCCGATTACCGCGTTGAGCGGAGTGCGGATCTCATGGCTCATGTTGGCAAGAAATGTGCTTTTGGCAGAGTTTGCCGACCGGGCATCATCAATTGCTTTTCTCAAATTCTTTTCGATCATTACCCTGGCTGTGGTGTCACGATATTGCCACAGGTTGCCAAGAAACCTGCCGTCAAGGAATATCGGTATGTAGTCACGTTCAAAGGTACGCCCGTCAGCCACTTCCAATTCTTCACCGGTTACGGGCAATTTCTCCTTCAGGATATTTTCAATCCGGTAAACAAACTTTTGCGGGTCAGCAAACAGTCCTTTGGATTGTTCGGCAGAATCGGTACAATCGGCACCAAAAAGGGAGTCAGGTTTCACCGGTATGCCAAACATGTCGCAGAATGCCTGGTTGATCAGGGCAATTTTCCGGTCCTGGTCTTCAACCAGGATACCTGACTGAAGGTTCCTGATAAGGGTTTCAAGCCTGACCTTGATTGAGGCCA
Organism: uncultured Bacteroidales bacterium; assembly: GCA_903926565.1. Taxonomy (GTDB): domain Bacteria; phylum Bacteroidota; class Bacteroidia; order Bacteroidales; family FEN-979; genus CAIVAT01. Next base: position 22,267 of record CAIYJU010000162.1, on the reverse strand, counting down.
GGTGGTCATGCGCTTCCTTTTGTTCTGCATTGTGCAGGATGTAGGCGTAAATTCCGCCGGCGATGTTGCAGATAAAGGAGAGTATGATCCGGGACTCCTCATTAAATGCGTTTTTCCTGGAACTGACTATCCCAAATGCCCCAACAGGTTCAGTTCCGTTAAGTACAGGAATGTAAAGCCGGGAACGAACCTGGAAACTGCGTTTTGAAGACAGCGAAAGGTTTGATGGGTCGTTCTCTGTGTCCGGGATGTGCAGAATCTTCCCCGTTTTGAAAACAAGGCCGGGGTGCCTCTCCATTGCCGTTTTATCAGCCTCCGCCCGCTCCTCTTCTGAAAACCCCTTTGCGAACAGGAGTTTAAGTCTTCTTTCTTGAAAATCGTACAGATACAGGCCGGATGATTCAACATCCAGCAAGTCATCAAGTACCTCACTCACGCTTGCAGCAAGGTGTTCAAAAGTAGAAATTTTTCCAAAACCTTGTGAAAAGAGGTTTAGCCGTTTCAGAATTTCAAGCTGATCTGTAATTTTCGTCATCTGGCAGGTGGTTTATAAGGCGCCCAGGGCAGCCCTGGCACATTCCTCATCCGTTGAATAATGTCCGCCGCTTACACCTATCGCTCCTATTACCTGGTTATCTGCGGTAACTGGTATTCCGCCCCCCATCAGCATGAAATCACTGAAATCATGCACCCCTTCACGGAGGATAGGATCATCTTTGATGAAATTGAACCATGATTCACCAGTTGGCATTCCGTAGCCAACCGCCGTAATTGCTTTCTTTCGTGAGGCATCAACTGAAATAAGCGGCGCATTGTCCATCCGGGCAAAACACTTAACGATACCGCTTTCATCGACAATGGTGACAGAAATGGTGAGTTGAAGTTCCGATGCTTTTTCAATGGCTGCCTTTACCATTCGTTCCGCATCAATGATACTGATCGATCTTTTCAGAAAATTTTCCATCGGATAAAAGAATATTATTCCCTGTTTCGATTAATAAAAAACATAGAAACCACAACAAAATTATGATGGTAAAGATACATTTTTTATCGGATGAAGGTTGCCCGTTTGACTCCCTGATAATTTATTTTCCCTGATACACCGAGATACCTGATGAGTGCTTCAGTGGTGGTTAATGTTGAAACTGTTCCCTGGTCTTTATGATCAAATTTATAGGTAGATGACATATAGTTGTTCATGGCAACAGAATACTCCACCGCAGGGTCCAGGGGTTTTCCCGACATGTCTGTCATTTCTACGGATTTACACTGGTTTTTCCCGTCGTCGGTCACCTTATACGTCATTCCGGACACCTGCAGGTCAATGCCCTTTTCATGCTGATATCCATAACAAATCAGGGTCTTTATCTCATCGGCATTCATGGAATAAATGACAACCTGGTTGTTGAACGGGTCGAGTTTATAAATATCTTTGAGGGTGATCGCCCCGGCTGATAACGACGGGACCCTGATACCTCCCCGGTTTTGAAATGCAAAATCGACTTTCACCTGGTTGGTCAGTGCGTCGGTCATCAGGCTTCCAAGTTCATCCTCTCCAACTATGGGATGCTCTGTAGTTCCTATTATCTTATTAAACTCCGGGGTGTTATTATACATATCGATGAGCGCCCTGACCCCCCGGTCTTCATTTTTCAGTATTGAAAAAGGAATTACTTCATCATTCCGGGTGGTGATTTTCCCGTTTTCCAGCATCAGTGTCGTCTTTCCGACATAAGCCAGGTGTGCGCCTGCCTGAACAATCATCACACCGTTGGCAAATCGGGGCTGGTTAAGCAACGTATGGGAGTGACCCCCAATAATCACATCGATCTGAGGCATCGAATCGGCCAGACGGATATCATCTTCCAATCCCAGGTGTGACAAGGCAACAAGGATATTATTCTCTTTTTTCAGCCAGGCAAATTCCCGGGCTTTGGTAAGTCCGCTGACAAATCTGACCTCTTTCATGTTTGAGGGATGAGCGCTGGGAAGGCCGTTGTCGTCGAGCTGGATCATCCCAAGCATGGCAATGGAGATATCGCTGCCAGCCTTTAAAATCGTGTATGGCCTCAGCTGGCCGACCACTGCATCCGACCCGTCAATATTACAACTGATGAACGGAAATTTTGCCTGGCTCATGCGCTTCCTGAGGAGCGTTTGCCCCATGTCAAATTCGTGGTTTCCCATGGCTGACACTTCAAAACCACAGCGGTTCATCAGGTCGATCATCGGGTAACCTTTATCGGGGACCATGTCAACAACAGGGTTTCCGGTAAAGTTATCGCCTGCAGATACAAGAAAGACATAAGGATGAATCTTCCGCAGACTGTCGGCAAGGTAGGCCAGCCTGGCCATGTTGTCGATTTTCGAATGCATGTCGTTGGTATGCAGTATGATAATCTCTGTCTGCTTTACCTGGGCAGAGCCAGAAACGGACAACAGGAACAACATTCCTGCCAGCAATAACGAATATAGTCTGTTCATTGAATTCATTTGTACAAAAGTACAAAACAACAGCAACTATTATCAAAAAAGCAACAGCCGCTATTAAAAAACAATAGCGGCTGAGCCCCGTAAAATTAACCAAAAAACTATTGTTCACATACCAGGGAGCCATCTTCCTTCAAACGGACTGCTTTCCTTGAAATATCATTTCGCAGGAACATCATGAATTGAAGGGTATTGTCGGCCATGGTGTATTTTACTGCCCTGTTGCAGGGTATATTGTCATTTAGACACAGAAAAAATCTTCAGGTTGCCCGGTGGTGATTTTTTATCAAACAATTTTCTGATTACAAAATTGGACAATAGCGCATGAAATAAAAGATGTTAGGATTTAAATTGAAAAAACCGGACTTTTGCATTTCAACTTAGCATGATGTCCGGATTTCTGTTTAATGATGTTATTTTTGGTCCTGTCAGAAGCAGGAGACTTGGGCTGTCGCTGGGTGTTAATTTGCTCCCGCTTCATTCGAAATATTGTTCCTTCAACTGTATCTATTGTGAATGCGGGTGGACTCCTCCCGTTCCGGCCACTCATCCTGAGTTTCCAACACGTCGGGAGGTGCGGGAGTACCTGGAACAACAACTCATGCAATTGGTTGCAGATGAGCATTTTCCGGATGCAATCACCTATGCCGGCAATGGTGAACCTACCTTGCATCCCGAGTTTGCCGGAATTGTTGATGATACGCTTGCCCTGCGGGATCAGTATGTTCCTGCTGCAAAAGTTACGGTGTTGTCAAATGCCACCCGGATCAACGATCCCGCTGTTTTTGCCGCCCTGAAAAAACTTGACAACAATATTCTCAAACTGGATGCCGGTTCAGCAGAGTTGTTCAACCTGATCAACAACCCTGTTGAGCCTGTTGATTTTATGGAGCTGATTGATCAGCTGAAGAGATTCGGGGGAGACCTCATTATCCAGAGTATGTTCCTTCGTGGCAACTTTAAAGGGCAGGTTGTTGACAATACTGCTGCCGGGGAGGTTGATGAGTGGATCGAACATCTGATTGCCATCAATCCAAAACTGGTGATGATCTATCCTATTGCCCGTGCCACACCCCTTCACAATCTTGAAAAAATAGCATTGACCGAATTGGATTTAATTGCAGATAAAGTCCGGCATGCCGGATTGAAAGTACAGGTATATCAGTAAACCGTCAAACCTCCTTCCCATGGAAAGCTTCTATTACCCTGCGAAAATCTGGCTGGCATTTGGAGAAGTCGTCATCGGGAACCAGGAAATTGCCGGCTGGCTGATGAATAACGGTTTCCCCGAGGTTGCTGCGCTGGGGCATGCAATCCGGGGCAGTGAAGAGGCGACTGCCTGGCTCTTTCAGAATAAATATTTCCACCTTGCAGCATTTGATGCAGCCATTGACGAGAATCTGAAGGCTTACCAATGGCTCAGGGCAAACAATCACCCCTTTCTGGCGGTATTTGCGGAGGCATGTCACGGCCGGCAGTCTGCCATTGACTGGTTTTATCAAAACAAAATGGAGGCATTTGTGCTGATTGCAAAAAGAATCAAAGACCTGCGCGACAACACGACTTTTGATTACCATAAGAAAAAGTTTTAAACTGGCCGGGTCCCTGTAACTTCGTTAATTTGTACAAAATTCACTGTGATGAATTATAGCGTATTCCGGTTCGGTTTTTTGTTTTTCCTGGCCATGGCATTTTCAGGTTCCTTATTTGCGCAATCCTGGGACTTTATTAAAGAAAAAGAGGGGATAAAAATATACACGCGGATGGAGAGCGGAAATTCAGTCAAATCGTATAAGGGGGTTACGGAAATCAATGCACCGGCAGAAAAGGTTTATGCCATGATCGAAGATGTCAACCATACTGAATGGTGGGATAAGAACCTCAATCAGATCAAGGTGCTGGTTTATGAAAAGGATAAACGGGCACAATATTACCTTATTTATGATCTGCCCTGGCCGATAACAGACCGCGACCTGTGTGTGAATGTCACCGTAAACATCGATCCGGCAACAGGGGTGAGGAAGGTCATTGCGGGCCCGCTTCCGGGGCTCATGCCTGAAGTCGGCGGAATGGTGCGCATCAGGGATTATCATCAAACATGGACCATCAAACCCACTGCCAAAGGAACGGCGTATGTGGAGCTGGAGGGTTGTGTTGACCCGGCCGGGAGCATTCCTGACTGGCTTTCCAACATGGTCATTGTTGACTCCCCGTTAAAGATCATCGGCGGGGTAAAGACTCAAATGGAAAAATAACACCAACGTGGCTTAGCCGCAATGGGAATAGCCGCAACTTTTGCATACCAGGCATCCTTCCTGGTAAATCAGTCCGTTTGGATCCTGGCATTTGGGACATTTATGTTCGGCCGCTTTCGTTCCGTCGGGGATGAATTTCTTCAGTGCCCGTTCAATTCCGTTCTTCCAGGTATTGATGGAATCAACCTCAAAATGAAGTTTGGAGATGATGTTGACTACGAACGGCAACGGCATCCCATGTCTTAAAATTCCTGAGATCAGCTTTGCATAGTTCCAGTACTCCTTGTTGAACGATCGCGAAAGGGCTTCTATCGTGATTTTGTAGCCCTGGCGGTCTTCGAACTGGAAATCATACCGCGATCCGACGCCATCTGGGCGGGACTTGACGATCCAGCCCTTCTGAACCCACGCCGGAACCCAGAAATCTTCGGCAACACCGGTGAATATTTCATAGGGGCGGCCATTCAGGATGCCCACCACGGCGATCCATTTTTCGTGATCGTTCTGAAAACGAACGATATCGGCTTCCAGCCTGTCGGGCCGGTGTGGTGCGGTGGTTTCGACAAATTCGTCGCCTTTGTCCTTCTTCTTCTTCTCCTTTGAATCGCTGTTCACAAGCACACCGGATCTGGAGCCGTCGCGGTAAACCGTCATTCCCTTGCAGCCAACGTTCCAGGCAGTCTCATAGATGGTGCTGATCATCTCCTCTTTCGCATCATTGGGTACATTTACCGTGACGCTGATGGAGTGATCAACCCATTTCTGAACAGCACCCTGCATTTTCACCTTGGCCACCCAGTCAACATCATTGGCTGTTGCCTTGTAAAACGGTGATTGCCTGATGACTGCTTTGAGCTCTTTTTCAGGCATGTGTGAAACCTCCTCCACATTGAACCCATTTACAGTGAGCCAGGTTATGAAGTTATGGTGAAAAACATGATACTCTTCCCAGGTGTCGCCCACTTCATCCTTAAAGGTGATTTTAACATTTTTATCATTGGGATTGACCTTGCGGCGGCGTTTGTAATTTACGGCAAAAACAGGTTCAAGGCCCGAAGTGGTTTGTGTAAGGATGCTTACCGAACCTGTTGGAGCGATGGTAAGCATGGCGATATTGCGGCGGCCGGTGGCAGCCATATCTGAATATACATCCGGTGCAGCTTCTTTCATGCGCTGAATGAACGGATTATTTTTTTCGCGTTCAGTATCATAAATCGGAAACGGCCCGCGTTCTTTGGCCATGGTCACGGAGGATCGGTACGCTTCGATGGCAAGGATTTTATGTACCTCGACGGAGAAATCTGTTGCATCATCGGTTCCATAGCGGGTACCAAGGGCAGCCAGCATATCTCCTTCGGCAGTGATACCAAAACCCGTTCTTCTGCCCTGGATGGCTTTTTTCTTGATATTCAGCCACATGTTTCTCTCCCTGACCTTGATCTCTTCGCATTCGGGATCTCTTTCAATTTTGTCGAGTATCCGGTCAATTTTTTCAAGTTCCAGGTCGATGATGTCATCCATCATTCGCTGAGCCTTGTGAATATGTGAAATAAAGAGTCCGGAGTCGAAGCTGGCTTCAGCAGTAAAAGGCTTGTCAACATAGTTGTAGAGGTTGATGGCCAGGAGGCGGCAGCTGTCGTAGGTACAGAGGGGGATTTCGCCGCAGGGGTTTGTGGATACCGTGCGAAAACCAAGGTCGGCATAACAATCGGGAATCGATTCACGGATGATGGTATCCCAGAAAAGGATTCCGGGTTCAGCTGATTTCCAGGCATTGTGTACGATTTTGTTCCACAGTTCCCGGGCTTTCATTGGCCTTCTCACTGTCGGATCCTGAGAATCAACCGGATATCTCTGAACAAACTCCGTATCACTGATCACTGCCTGCATAAATTCATCAGTGATCTTGACAGAAATATTGGCACCGGTTACCTTCCCGGCTTCCAGTTTTGCATCGATAAAATGTTCCGCATCAGGGTGTGCTACTGAAATGCTCAGCATCAGCGCACCACGCCGGCCTTCCTGGGCCACTTCGCGGGTTGAATTTGAATATCGCTCCATGAAGGGAACGATGCCGGTTGAGGTGAGCGCACTGTTTTTAACCTCACTGTGTTTTGGACGGATATGTGACAGGTCATGACCTACCCCGCCCCTGCGTTTCATCAGCTGCACCTGTTCTTCATCAGTTTTCATGATGGCACCATAAGAATCTGATGCTCCTTCATTGCCAATCACAAAGCAGTTCGACAGGGATCCTATCTGAAAATCGTTGCCGATACCAGCCATCGGGCTTCCCTGTGGAACGATGTATTTGAAATTCCGCATGAGTTCAAAAAGTTCATCTTCGCCCATGGGATTGGGGTATCTTTTTTCGATACGGGCGATTTCCCGGGCAATCCGGCGATGCATATCGTCGGGTGTTAATTCAAACAGATGCCCTTCTGAATTCTTCAGGGCATATTTGTTGGCCCACACACTGGCTGCAAGGCTGTCGCCATTAAAATATTCTGTTGATTTTTCTATAACCTCGGCAAACGAATAAATTTTCCGTGCAGGTTCTTTTGTAATTATCTCTTTCATCTCTGATGCTTCAATCGTAATTTTTGGACGGATCCTTTTCGCCAGTACTTCATTGTAATAGTCTGTCTTAGGATCCATTTCCGTGTTGATTTCCGTATTAATAACCGTGTTTTTTTCCATGCATGAACAGGTTTAACTGTTATGTTCTGATTTTGTTAACTGATTGTTCTTGCGAACTTTCCAATAAAATGTCGGGAGAAAATTTGATGCAGCAAGATACAACGAACGGCGGGTTCGGACCAATTTAGTTATTAACACCCGGGTGGATAACCATGGTAAATGCCTGAATTAAAAAAACATATACTTTGATAATTCAGTTTAGGGGTCTGTTATCCAGATTTCGGGGTTTCACCGGCTGTCCAGGTTTGCTTTTTTCCAAAGCCCAGGCGGTTGTCGGTCATTTTAATAAAATCGGGTTGCAAAACCCAAAGGTGCAGATTGGGCATCAGGCGTGCAATCGGAAAACGCCTGAGATAGGCCGTTTTAGCCCTGCGCTGAAGCGCAGGGCTGTTTGGGATCTCTATATCACCCGTAAACTGTATCCCCCTGATCCGGCCGACAATTTTGGTTTCAAGGGCGATGGTGCCGGCAACGCGGTAGTTGTTTCCTTCCACCACATCGCGAATATGGCGTGTATCGTGGTCGGATGTGAAAATAAAATGGTTCTCCTCCTCCAGGTACACATAATAACAGGTTGCACACCAGGGTTGGTTATCCCGCGAAACGGCAATCGTAAAAATATGATGTTCTCCGATGAAATCGATGATTCGCTGATCAGGATGGGACATGGTTAAAAATCAAGACTAAGTGAAAAATAGAATATCGGTTTGAGGATCCGGCCATCTTCAACACCCCAGGCAAGATCGCCACGCAGGAAATACCCGAACAGCCTGGTTCGTGCACCAAACCCGAAGCCCTCAACGATCGGGTCCTTCTGCATTTCAACTTTGATCAGCAATGGTTTGCGATAGATGTACCGGGTGAACAGCTGGTTATCAGCCGACCACGGGGACGCACCTGTCCATGCAGAACCAACATCGCCAAACGCAACAATCTGGAAGTTGTTGATAAAATCAGACCTGATGGGACGGTTAAAAAGGTACCGGAATACCGGCAATCTCAACTCAGAATTAAACACAAAGAAGCTGTTGCCATTCCTGATATTCTGGTCAAAACCCCGCATGTTGGTCGCCAGGGTCTGAAAAGCATAGTTCTGATCGAATGCCACCGGAGTATTTGAGTTATAGGCCGGGAAGAGCCAGTTATCGACCCCGCCCATGTAATAAAGAAGTTTGTTGCTGCCAACAGATGTACTTGCTGCAAAACGGTTTGCCCATATCATTGACCGGTGTACCCGCTGATAATTGCGGAAATCCATCCCCACCACAATGAGGTTGTTGCCTTTGCTGGTTACCATCTGGTAATATTCTCCAAAAAACTTGTACCTGGTGCCCTGGTATAGATTCAATCCGAGACTTCGGGTATTATCATACGTCAGTTCCAGTTTAACACTTCCCCAGACATCATGAATATCGGGCTGTTTTAAATTAACCTGATCTGTTGACAAAAAGACAGCACGGTCGTAGCGAACTGCAGCGGTCCCTTTGATATTCAGCACCGGTGTAAAAGGATAGGTGGCCACATAGTACAATTCATGGATCTTATGCCTTACAATGGAATAGTACCCGGCCTCTTCAACCGCTTTGCGGTGAAACACGATCTGATGGTCAAACCGGTGTTTGTAGTTCCCATAACTAAAAAGATACTCATTATTGATTAAGCTGACATTTAAACGAACACCTCCGCTGATGCGGTAGTCTTCCATGAGATCGGTGATGCCCACCATGAGAAGGGCATTCAACCCGGGGTTAATAAAAACCGGTGACTGGCTCCCGGTAAACGGCTGATAGGCGAAATTCAGATAGGTAAAGTCAATCTGGGTAACCATCTGATCAACATAGTATTCGACATTGTAATTCAGCTGCTTTGCATTTTTATATTTGTCTGCAGTATCCTTTTTATTTGTCGCCTGCGAAAAATCCTTCTTTTGCATAGACTGATACAGGGCCCACCAGCGATTATTGGTGGTATCTGTTACCAATGTCCTGTCTTGTCCCGGTTGAACCCGGCCGGTTTTTGAAGTGTCAATTTTCGAAAGTATCTGGCTGATCACCTCACTTTGCCTGACCACCCTGAAATGCTTTTTCTCCTGTGCCTTAAATGGTTCAGCAAGCCGTTTCAGACTGTCTGCCTTTGCCGGGTCGGCCTCCTTTTGTGCCGCCCTGGTTTTTAAATCTTTGAAATAGGATGGCTGGGTCTCCACTTTCACCACCTGTTTGGGGAGGATGAGATCAGTCGTGAACATCTTGAAATTCCGGTTCTGATAAATAATCTCACCAATTTTTGCACCCTTAACCGAAACATCCTGGTCAAGGATGTTCCGCGAATAGTTTGTTACCGGATAGGTGGTTGTGAAGTGGCGATAATGGGCGATGGTATCGATAAATGCAATCGTGCTGTCTGTCCTTGCAAGATACCTGTTCACAATTCCATTCTGGTCGCTGAGAAAACAAAAATAGTTCTCCCCATAAGGCAGGGGCTGTGTTTCATGCGCATCGACAGTGTTCGTCAGACGCTGAAGGACATTACGTTTCTCGGCATAGTTGTAGAGAAAAAGATCGTTGTTATAATGCAGGTTTTCGATCTTCACCGGATCATCAAAGCGGATGGTGTCTTTGTTCCGGTTGGAAGAGAAGATGATGCTGGCTGAATGGTTGATGAATCTTGGGTTCAGATCGTTATACCTGTCTTTGGTAATCTGCTCATGCGACCCGGAGGCAATGTTATAAACGAAGATGTCCGACTGCCCTTTCTGCACAGCCGAAAAAACCAGCAACGAACCATCATCTGAATAGGACATATCCAGTACTTTCTGGAAATTAACCAGCAGCTGATGTTCGAATTTCCTGTCTTCCAGATTATAAAAATAGAGCCATATTTCCCCTTTTCTCTCTGCCAGGAAAGCAAGCACGGTGCCGCTTGGATGCCATGCAATCAGCGGATAGGTGTAGTCGGGTCGGTCGGCCAGGCGAAACCCGCCACGGTATATCCTCCGGGTTTTACCGGTTTCGGTGTTTTGGATAAACACTTTATAAATTCCGAGCTGGTGGGTTGCATAAGCCAGCTTCGACCCATCAGGGCCGATCTTTAAGGAATTATAGACCCTGTCGGGTTTATTTCTTCTGTTAACAGCCTGGCCCATCGGAAGCGTTCGCCCTGCTTCCTGTTCAGAATAAACCGTTTTATAAAAAGTGAGCCATTCTTCAACCAGGGTTTTAAAACTCACCCCGACAACATACTGAAACCCCCTTTCCACATTCCGGCTGAGGCGGGCCATATAGACGATATTGGGGATCGACGAGGCTCCGTATTTCATTGCCACATAATTCCACAATGAATGGCCGGCATACGTTGCCTCTTCCCCGCTCAGACCATTAAATTTCTCATATTTGCGGTTCAGGATGGCGTCTCTGACATGGTTTTCGATCTCCGCGTCCCATTTCCGCGAGATGAACGAAATAATGCCATTCATGTACCATTCGGGAACAGAAAAAAGGGCATTGTTTTTAATCTGGGCGCCGATTCCCGTGCCATAGATCATGTTATTCAGGATCACCTGGGCAATCCCGGCGCGGATCTGCTGATCAAAATGCTCATAATTTCCATCAAAAAAAAGGAGCACCCTTCCTCCGATGATGCGGGTGACACCGCCGGTGTTGTAATAATCCCAATCGCCAAAAAGCCCGACGTTGCTTTGCTTCAGATCTGACAGGGTGTTAAAGATGATGAACTGAACCTTCTCTTCCAGGTTTGACTGCAAATCGAGTTCAATCTCCTTGATGTGCTTATCAGCATATTCGGCTGTATATTGTGCCAGTTCCTTCCCGTTCTGATAGTAGTAGGTATCGAATTTGTCGAACCGGAAGTTCAGCCATAGAAAATCAGAGTACTGAACCCTGCTTTTACCGAAAGTAAGTTGTGATCCATTGTAAAACTGGGCCCGGACAAGCCCCGGAAAAATCATCAGTAAACCCAGAATGATCCACGCTGTTGTCCAGATTTTAAAACCTCGGTTCACGCATGCATCCTTCGCCATATCCGGTTATACAAGGAAATTAAATGGAGGTGCTAAGGTACGATTATTTTCAATGTGCCATTCAACTGGCTGCATTTTCGTACCTTTGCAGCACTAGTTAAACACGGAAACCAGATGATAAAAATCGAAAAATTTGTATTCAATACCTTCATGGTCAACTCCTATCTTTTATATGATGAAACTGGCGATTGTATCCTGATTGATGCGGCCTGTTACGAACCGGAGGAGGAGGATGAGATCAGAAATTTTCTTGAAGCAAACAACCTGACGCTAATACGCAACCTCAACACACATTGTCACATTGACCATATTCTTGGAAATAATTTCATTGCTCAAACTTATAAAATCCGGCCTGAATACCATGAAAAGTCAGCACTGTTTTTTCATACACTGAAGGAGATCGGATCCTCTTTCGGATATGGCATCAGCCAGGTTCCGGAGCCAAACCGGTTTCTTGAAGACGGCGAGACAATTCAGCTCGGCAACTCTTCGCTTAAAGTGCTTTACACCCCCGGACATGCCGAGGGAAGTGTTTGTTTTTACTGTGAAGACCAGAAGTTTGTGATCACCGGCGATGTTCTTTTCAAGGACACCATCGGCCGCACCGATCTTCCCTCCGGCGATTTTGACCAGCTGATGCGCAGCATCAAAACAAAACTCTTTACATTGCCAGGCGAAACCATCGTTTATCCCGGTCACGGACCTGAAACGTCCATCGGTTATGAGATGGTGAATAATCCGTTTATCCGGTGAAACACCTTAAAAAGATACTGATCATCAGGTTCAGTTCTATTGGCGACATTGTGCTTACGAGTGCATTGGTGCGTTGTGTGAGGCAACAGGTACGGGAGGCTGAAGTGCATTTTCTGACCAAAAAACAGAATGCACCCATCCTGGAGGCCAATCCTTATATTGATAAAATCTGGCAATACGATCACAATTTCAAGGAGTTGATCCCCCAGTTGAAATCGCAGGGGTTCGATTTTATTGCCGATCTGCACGGGAATTACCGCTCCGGATTTGTCAAAAGCCAGCTTGGAACAGAATCGGCAACATTTCCGAAACTAAACCTGGAGAAATGGCTTTCGGTCAACCTGAAAATGAACATCCTGCCGGACATTCACATTGTTGACAGGTATTTCAAAGCCATTGAACCACTGGATGTCAGAAATGACGGGGAAGGTCTCGATTATTTTATCCCTTCCGGGGACGAAGTGGATATCTCCGGACTTCCTTCGCTTCACCGCAATGGATTCATTGCCATCGTGATCGGGGGAAAGCACAACACGAAGATTTTTCCGCCTGACAAGGTCGTGGAAGTATGCAAAGCAACATCACTGCCCATAATTCTGCTCGGTGGAAACGAGGACCGTGAACGTGGCGGCCAGATAGCGGGCCAGACAGGCGATCTTGTTTTCAATGGCTGTGGCATCTACAATCTTAACCAGTCAGCTTCGTTGATCCGCCAGGCACAGGCTGTTCTGACAAACGACACCGGGCTGATGCATATCGCTGCCGCGTTCCGTAAACCTGTGATTTCAGTATGGGGAAATACCATTCCTGCATTTGGAATGTATCCATACATGCCGGAACAATTTAAAACAAATTCCTTGATCGCCCAGGTTGAAAGCCTTTCCTGCCGGCCATGCAGCAAAATCGGGTTCAGAAAATGCCCGAAACAGCATTTCAAGTGCATGAACCAGATTGAAACCGGCCCCATCGTAAAATTTTTAAAACAGTTTTCACATTAAAGGGGAACCACCCGTTCTCCATTCAATATTCAATATTCAATATTCGAAATTCCAATGATCTTCACCGATTCACATACCCACCTGTACGCCGAAGAATTTGACAATGACCGCGATGAGATGTTCCTTCGGGCGCAACAGAACAATGTTTTGCATCTGTTCCTGCCTGCCATTGATTCAAAATATCACGAAAGGATGCTGCAAGTTTCCAGGAATTATAGCAACTTATGCTACCCGATGATGGGTCTTCACCCGACTTCCGTGAAGGCAAATTACCTGGAAGAGCTTAACGTCATCGCTGATTACCTGCTGAACCCGGAATTGAAATTTTATGCGATTGGCGAAGTGGGCATCGATCTATACTGGGATAAAACATTCGAAGAAGAGCAGCGGTTGGCATTCAGTTCTCAGATGGACCTGGCCTTAAAGCACGACCTGCCGCTGGTCATTCACACCCGGAATTCGATGGATATTGCACTTAACATGGTTGCGGAGCGCCGTGATCCAAAACTTCGTGGTGTATTTCATTGTTTCAGCGGGAATATCCAACAGGCAGAACGGGCTGTCAGGCTAGGGTTTATGCTGGGCATCGGGGGTGTGGTCACCTACAAAAACTCAGGATTGCAGGCGGTGGTGGAGCACATCGACCTTGCGCATCTCCTGCTTGAAACCGACGCGCCGTGGCTCCCTCCCGTGCCCCATCGCGGCCAGCGGAATGAGCCTGCTTACATTCCGGTCATTGCTCAGAAAGTTGCTGAAATTAAAAATTTATCCCTGGAAGATGTTGCATCCGTAACCACTGCAAATGCCAAAAAGCTGTTTAATATCCTTTAAGCAACTCTTTTAGTGATTAATTTGTGACCACAAGTTTTTCCATTATTGAATAAGATCCGGTAAAAGTTTCAACCAGGTAGATTCCCGGCAAGAGGTTTAATTTGACAGCATCCTTCGGTCCATCGGGTTTATATAGTCCCATCAGCCTACCGTCAATGGAGAAAATTCTGACAATAGAACCCGCAGTCATGGAATTAAATTCGAAGTTCAGTATTCCACTGTTGCAAGGATTGGGATAGAACCTGAACTCAGCACCACAGGTTGCACCGGTAAAACCTGTGCCATGAGCTTTAAATGCATCCAGGGCAGCTGTTGGTATTCCATCAGAATTCCAGCAACTTAACTGGTACCCGCTCCAGCTTTTTTCGCCCTGCGGTTCCCAGTAAATCACGCCAAGTCCCTGGTTTCCGGGAACTGCTTTCACTCGTTCAATAACCGCTGCAAGCATGTTGTATGTGTTCTGAACCTGTAAATAATCGCCACCGGTTTCAACCACCATTACAGGTTTTCCATAACGTGCAGTCATGTCATTCATATTAAATGCAAGCTCATTGATGGAAACTGTATAGTCAGTTCCAAGCCAGTAGGGGTAATAGGACAATCCGATGATGTCGTAGCGGACTCCATAATTTGCTGCTTGATCGAAAAAAAACCTGAACCGCCCGTTGTCATTGCCCTGGTCAATATGAATCACCACTTTTATGGAACTGTCGGTCGCTTTGGCAGCGTCGTAACCCTTGTTCAGCAATTGTGCCAGTTTGGGCCAGTTGCCGGTGCTGCCATCCGGCCAGAGCATTCCCATGGTGATCTCATTACCAACCTGGATCCATTGCGGGATCACCCCGCTCCTCTTCAGTGTGTCGAGCACTTCGAATGTATGGTTGTAAACATCTGTGAGCAACTGGTCGAACGTATGGGTTGCCCATTCAGCAGGCTTGTTCTGTTTCCCGGGGTCGGCCCATGAATCGCTGTAGTGAAAATCGATCATGATCCGCATGCCCAGTGCCTTTGCCCTGATTGCCATAGCTACCACTTCGTTTTTACTGCAGTGGCCATTGATCTTATCGCCCGATGGATTGACCCAAACCCGCAGCCGGACTGTGTTTATTCCCTTATCACTGAGAATCTGCAGACAGTTTTTTTGCAGGCCGGTGCTGTCATGGAATTTATAGCCTGTTGCCTCCATTTGAGAGAGCCAGCCAATGTCGGCGCCATTAACAAATTGGGCATGAGTGTGACTTGAGGCAAAACCTGCAAAAATAAATATCCAGATAATAGTGAAACGGTTCAAGTGCTTTGTATGTAAAATATCAGCCATCAATTGTCCTTTGTTTTCGTGCAAAGGTAAAGCACCTTTAGATCATATTGCAGATTTTCCAAATTCTCAGATTTACAAAAAGCCGTACCGCTTTTAGTCGTAATTTTGCACACTCCTCAGGGACATTCGTTGTGCCCAGGAAAAAAATGAAAAAGTTCTCGCAGATTTTCGCAGAAAAGGGCGCAGATTTTCGCAGAAAAATTGGCTCCAGGCATCTGTTCTGCGTGAATCTGCGTAACAAATCCGCGAAAATCTGCGAGAAATTTTTTGCAACATTAATTTTGAATTTATTTTATGATCGGAAAAACAAGCATCCTTGTAATTTACACCGGCGGGACCATCGGCATGGTTCAGGATCCTAAAACAATGACTTTAAGGCCATTGACATTTGACATCCTGTACAAATACCTGCCCGTTCTGGAGAATTTTAACTGCAACATCGATTTTTACACCTTTGAGCCGCTGCTTGATTCTTCGAACATGAACCCGGCATTCTGGATTCACCTGGCCAGCGTGATCGAAGAAAAATATGAAGAGTACGACGGGTTCGTGGTGCTTCATGGCTCCGATACCATGGCCTATACCGCTTCAGCATTGAGTTTCATGCTCGAAAACCTGAACAAGCCGGTCATCTTTACCGGCTCCCAGCTCCCCATCGGGATGGTCCGCACCGACGGACGCGAAAACTTCATCAACTCGATTGAGATCGCCGCAGCGAAAGAGGTTGACACCCCTGTGGTACCAGAGGTAGCCATCTGTTTTGAGAATAAGCTTTACCGTGCCAATCGTACCTCAAAACTCAACGCAGAGAATTTCAAGGCATTCGTTTCCGGTAACTATCCGTTGCTTGGCGAGGTTGGTGTACACATTAAATATCACCACAACCAGATAATGAAACCCAACTTCAAAAAGCTGCAGGTGCTGAAAGAGCTGGATGAAAACATTGCCATTTTAAAATTATTTCCCGGAATCTCCCCCAATGCAGTAGAGTCAATCCTGAATACCAAAGGATTAAAAGCTGTGATCCTTGAAACCTTCGGTGCCGGCAATGCACCCACTGTTCAATGGTTTCTTGATTTGCTGGAGGGGGCCAATGCACGTGGCATCATCGTTTTCAATGTTACCCAGTGCAAAGGCGGAGCGGTGGATATGGGGAAATATGAGACCAGTGCAGGACTGGGGAAAATCGGTGTGATCGGGGGTTATGACATTACCACGGAATCTGCGGTGACCAAACTGATGTACCTGCTTGGCAGCGGGTACTCAACAGAAAGTGTGAAGCAGCTGCTCCAGACCTCCCTCCGTGGTGAGATGACGGTTTAGTCATTGAAATCGGCTTCTGCAGGAGTTTGTGGGGCGATATTTCCAAGGATCATCGTTGTTGCCGGTTCGATACCGTCGTCAAAGGATGCTTCTGCAGGGGTTGTTGGGGCAAAACTAAAATCCTCATTAACTATTTCATCAGAAAAGGTGGCTTCTGTGGGGGTAACAGGTCCAAGTCTTAATGTCAGCGTATTTCTCACACAATTCAGACATTCAGATCCTTCATTCATGCGACCGGCATCCGTCGGATTCGCGGCAGCGATAAAATTGAAGTGAAAGCCAAAGATAACTGCAATCATTAAGTTACTCATTGTTATTACATTCGTTTTCATAATATCAAGGTTATAAGTTTTTAATTTGTTTTTACATGGCAAAATTACAGCGCTACCATGGGCTGTAAAAGAGCTATATTACCGGATCTTCATGCGTATTTTTACGCATGGCTGGCTGGACCCCGTCAGGGTGGTGGACCCCGTCAGGGTGGTGGACCCCGTCAGGGTGATGGACCCCGTCAGGGTGATGGACCCCGTCAGGGTGATGGACCCCGTCAGGGTGATGGACCCCGTCAGCGTGATGGACCCCGTCAGGGTGGTAGACCCCGTCAGGGTGGTAGACCCCGTCAGGGTGATAGACCCCGTCAGGGTGGTAGACCCCGTCAGGGTGATGGACTGAAATCAGGAATTAAGGAATTAAACACGAGATATTTGGTCAGGCACATTTTTTTTGTACCTTTGCACCCCGATTCAGTTAAAACAAATCTCGCAGAATAAAAGAAAAACCAGTCGCAACGCCAACCTTTGCACTTTTAACTTTGATTTTGCACTTTGCATTTTAACTAATCCCTGGAGAGGTGTCCGAGTGGTCGAAGGAGCACGCCTGGAAAGTGTGTGTACGCCAAAAGTGTACCCTGGGTTCGAATCCCAGTCTCTCCGCAAACACTGTCAAAGTGTAGAAGTGTAAATCAAAAGTCGCGTAAAACCAACCCTTCCCGGAGTTGGTTTTTTTCTTTTTCATCCATCCTTGTGTAAGCTCCTATGTGAGTTTTGGCATTTTGACCGGGTTACATAGAAAATTCAAATAGCCTTAGAGCCACTTACGACCTACAACAACACCCTTCAGGGGCTACTTACCCAAGCGAAGCTGATCAGAAGATTACGAAGAAGCTGGTCAATGCCGGGTTGCTGCTTGAAATTGCTGTGTTGGATCATCTTATCATTTCTGATGACGGTTTCTATTCGTTTGCAGATGATGGTGCTTTGTAAGAATAATCAATTGTCTCTGAGGCAACGGATAGAAAAGCCTGCCGTCTTGGTGTACGCATTGCTCACGATGCTGTGGCTAATGGAGAAGGCCAGGGTCCAGCAGCCATTGTCAGTGAACTGCGTACTGCTCCTGTAATAACTCCATGAACCCCGGGAGAACAACGAACCACTACCGCCGAGATACCCGGCAGCATGTATTTTTAATGCAGAGCCGAAAGGGCCATTCCAATCGTTCCAGTTTCCGGTTAGGTCCACATTGAACCATTCGGTAGATGTCGGGATACGCCAGCCGGCACCAAATTCAATTGTACAAGGGTCGTTAGCAGCAACCCAATCAGAATTCTCAACGATACTTTGTACAGGCCATGATGGTGTAACAGTCGTTCCGTTATTCTTATATCCTTGTTTACGGTTAAATTGCCAGTACCAACCTGCGGAGGCCTCAGTGGCATCATCAACAGCAGTTGCCTGGTGGTCGGCTCCAAGGTTACTGGTAATCCAGCATTTGGATACTGCACCAGGTATATTGGCTGCTACTTCATAGGTAACTGTTTTATCAACTGGAGCAACACCATTGGTTGTAACATGATTAATGATAATTGATTCATAACAGGGATAACAAGCCATTGTATTTTGGTTCAATATTACAGGGGTTGAATAGCCGCATACATCGTAAGCCCAAACATATCGAGTATAAAACGATCCACACACCAATCCGGTCTCGATGTGGGATGTGCTCAATCCTTTATCAATAGCATTGGTAAAATCATTTGTTGAACCCAACTTGTATCCCACTGCTCCTTCTACCGGACTCCAATTCCAGATTATTTGAATATTTAAAGCGATATGTGTGCCTTCCTCCGGTGATAGTGTAAATGGAACCATAGATGTTGATTGAGATAAATTCAACACAGTTGATTGACCACAAGTATTGTAGGCCCAAACATATCTGGAATAATTGGTAAAACATGTAAGTTCGTCCTCAGCATAAGTTGTCAGGTTCCCAACATCGATTGCTGTGTTATAGTTGTCGGAAGTATTCCATTTATAACCGAGGGCAATTGGGCTGGGGTTCCATTTCCAGATTATTTGAGTTACATCGGGTATATGAGTGCCTTCGGCAGGGGCTAGAGGTGTATTGCAACCCAATATAACATTCATCCACTTTCCTCCTTTGAAAATAGAGAAATCTGCGCTTCCATCGTCAGAACAATTTGAACAAACAACCATTAATCCTTCAACTGGATTTTGGATCGCATTTCTTTGTTCAAAACTCATTCTGGGAAGCAATACACCTGATGTTGTTGATTTTATATCAAGCATCGCTGACGGATCAGGTGAGCTATTATCAGTGTTAATCCCCACCTGGGCAAGCATGGTTCTGCTCAACAGGAGAAATATGGCAATGCAATAGGATAATTGTTTCATGGGGGGATGTTTTGGCTGAGTTGTATAGGAGATTTTATAGTCGTGACAAAAGTAATAATTATGCAATAATAAACTAAATCAAACAAAATGTTAAAAGAAACCGAACAAAAAGCCCTTCAACTGGCAAAGAAGGTGTTTGAACATTTTACACATGATGCCCTTCCTATTGAAATGGAGATCATTGCACTTGAACGTGAGATGGCAGAAGATCAGGAAAAATCCGTAACGATTCCTATGCCTCTGCAGCCAGGCACCGAAGTAACATTCGACATTACAAAAACGAACAGCGGGGGAATCAAAGACATCACAGCAACACTAACAGACGACATTTTTTCCCAATATGGGAGCCAATGATCATCAAAAACGTCGGAAAATTTGAAGACAAATTAATCAATGGCACCGAACATGTAATACATTTTTGCATTTCAATTGCAATATTGTATAACTTTGCGGTATGATACACCGAACGATTACAGACAGCATTATCAGGCTTGCAGGTAAATATCCGGTAATAACCATCACTGGTCCGAGGCAATCAGGAAAAACCACACTGGTAAAGTCGATTTTTCCTGAACACAAGTATGTGACGATGGAGAATCAGATCGTCAGAGACCGGGCGATGAATGATCCGGCAAGTTTTTTTTCACCGGAAACGGGAAAGATGATCCTCGATGAGGTTCAGCATGTACCACAGCTGCTTTCATATATCCAGGAGATCACCGATAAGAATCAGATCAACGGGCAGTTCATCCTTACCGGTTCGCAGAGTTTGTTGCTATCCGAAAAGGTCTCACAGTCGCTTGCCGGCAGAACTGCAGTTCTGAAACTGCTGCCATTTGGGTTGGAAGAACTTTCACCGATCCAAGATTTTAAAGGAATGACTTATGAAGAATGGATGTTTACCGGATTCTATCCACGGATGTTTGACCAGAATATCCAACCTGGTGATTTTTTCCCTTACTATTTCGAAACCTACGTTCAGAGGGATGTCAGGCTGATTCAGAATATCAGGGATCTGAATCAGTTTACAAACTTTGTAAGACTCTGCGCGGGCAGGACCGGGCAACTGCTTGATTACAGTTCATTGGCTAAAGATGCCGGGATCAGTGTAAATACTGCGAAAGGATGGATTTCACTGTTGGAGGCTACTTATATCCTATTCCTTATCCATCCGTATTATCATAATTTCAGCAAACGGATCATTAAATCGCCCAAATTGTACTTCACCGACACCGGGCTCGCGTCTTTCCTTCTAAACATCCGTGATCCGGAGCAAATGAAAACGCACTATCTGAAAGGAAGTCTTTTTGAAAACATGATGATCATGGAAATGATAAAGCACAGATATAACCTTGCACAACCAGCCAACATCTGGTTTTACCGCGATAACAACAAAAATGAGATTGATTGCATCTATGAAGGAACTGACCTGACCTTGATTGAAATCAAATCTGCAAGAACCTTTAGCACCGAAAAAGAGAAGTCTTTGAGGTTTATTGACAACATTTCAAAAAGCCAGCCTGTAAAAAAAGTGATCGTTTATGGCGGAGATGAATCCTTTTCATATCTTGGATATAACGTGATCTCATGGAAAGAGATACTTTCTGTCTTTGATCAATAGCCACAAGGTGTGTAGATCACCACTTTTTTACCAATCCTTCTTTGGTTATCTGTAACAAGGATGAAGTAGATTCCGGAATTGTAGGCGGAAACATCCAAAGTCCTCGTCGGTGTAGTCTGTTCATCGGTCAACATGAGTTTGCCGGTGGGGTCGAACAGTTCAATTTTAGCATCCCTGACGTTCGTGACCGATAGCACGCTGCTGGAAGGGTTGGGGAAAACCGAAGGAATATTGATTTTATTCTCGGGGATACCTTCCGGATCACAGATCAGTTCCATCGCAGGAATGAAATCAAGGGTGGTCCAGGTTCCTCCGATCCGGGCGATCGCCTCGGCATCGAAATTATGATATGCCAGGGTGTCGGCACCAATGCTGAAGCTCCCCCCGGTTGGGAAGATGAATTTGATGCCGGCATAGTATGCACTGTCGGGCCGAATAAGCCAATTAAAAAGATCAGAGTGGGCCCAGCCGGATTGGGGCGGTGAGGGCAGGAAAACGGATGCAGTATCTACCATTCGCCCGTTTTCATACAACATTGCTGTTATACCAAGGGATTCGGGCCAGGGCGCTGAAAGGTAAAAATTCAAATAGGCAACCTGATGTATGTCATCATTGGCGTTGAAGGTAATACCGATAAAATCTCCTGGCTGAAAGCTACCCGACTGACCAATCTGGCGGGAAGTGATTGGATTAATGGACCTGGTTACATGTGTCCAGAAAGAAAAAATGAGATTCGGAAACGGTACCGTTTGCTGATTGTTGACAGGATTATTATCAATCGAATCTGATTTTACCGTAAACACCATGTTATGAATCGAGTTATTGGATGTCCAGGGTTGAAAAGTCAGTTGTCCCAGTATATTAAGGGTTTGTGTTTCACCCGGGTTCAACATGGCAATTGTATCCGAAAAATAGGTATACAGGGTTGTATTGGAATAATCGACGATCTTCATTTCAAGATAAACATGGGTGGATGCCATAATCCCGGTGTTCATCACACTGGCGCCGCAATACATGAATTGAAATGAAGAGTACCAGTACTCCTGGTAATACCCGCCATTGGAATCATTCGTATTAATCAGCGGGTTGATCAGTGCGATGTCACGTTCAAAATTTTTTGTCGTCGCCTGAGAAATGGGAGACAATGAATGCCGAACATGACCTCACGGCTCCCCTGCCCCGCCATGCGCTCGAGTTCAAGGCCCACGCGCTTGTTCTCATCGCCCGTGGGGACATGCACTTCGCCGCCGTG
>CAIYJU010000161.1 GCA_903926565.1 uncultured Bacteroidales bacterium | reverse complement strand
TCATAGAATGTGGAAATTGCTTGGGTTTCCATTCAGTGATTCCAGCTTTTTTAGAATTCAATTTCGCATTTTCAATATAGTCTTTGCATATAAAGCGGTTGAATGTTTTGATAATTCTGTAGCCAAATAGATTGCAGTCTTTTTCGACTATTTTTGGCTTGAGGACATTTGGAGTAGGTCTGAATTTTGGGGTCTTGCTAAGAATTTTTCTCAAATCGTTGGAAATGAGTAAAGGATCTTTGGCATGGAATTGATTTAGAACATAATGTACAGTGTTGTTGGTACATCGAAGTTCCAACTGTTTCAAGGTCATACCCAGAAGGCGTCGTACTACTAGCGTTTCCACAGGTAGTGTCATCCATTCTTGGTAGGTGAACCTTGAAGTGATACCGTTTAGTATCGTTGAGGGTCTAGACCTCCTCCTCGTGTTTTCTTGGTCATCACAAAACGGGGCGAGCTGGCGTTCATTGTGAGCTGATGACTTTCGTTCAGCTGCACGTGTTGCCTTTTGCCTTTGTTTTCTACTCTTCTTTCCTGGCCGTTGGCTTCGAAGTCGAGTGGTTGACAGTGATGCAGTTGATGTGTACTCAGGTTCCGATGGTGTTTCGAGAAAGTTTGAGACATAGTCATCGACAGTCCTTCTTTTCTTGAAGGGTCTTGGGATGTAACTTCTCCTCGTTGTCTCTGGACAAAACGTAGGCGAGGGGCCGGCTGGTCTGTTTCCATAGAGCTGGCCCCTTTCACGTTTTTTGAATATGCTGAGGGAAGTCTAGCAGTAAACTGAACAACACGCTTATCAGACTCGGAGGATGATGTTAGATATTCTGTTTCCATAGTATCCTGATCACTCTCTTGTCTTGAAGGTGTAGCAGCGTCGGTTTTTGCCTTGGATGCGTTAGCTTTCATGGCTACCTTGGCTGCTTGTTTTGCTATAGTCTTAGGTCTTTGCGGAAGAGCGGAATATTCAGATGCTGGTTCTATCATGGAGTGCTCATCTCGCTGCCTTTTCTTCAGAACTTCCAGTTGTTGCGTCAGTCGAAGGATATCTCCTTCACTTCCGTTGACAAAGGACGCTCGAGGCTCCGGAGAAAAATGAACCTTAGCCCCGGCGCCAACCTCACCAGCTTCCTGATGAAGTTCTGAGCACCATATTTTTTATACTCATTTCCAAAGAGTTATAAAATATGGACATTTCCTGACATATGGCTGTATAGAATTGATAGTCATATTTATAGTCATGGATTTTATCAATTTGACACCCTTGTACACCCATGCACTCCGCTCATAATAAACAGAATTACAATACCATGCGGCTGTTTTTCTGAAATTGTCCTGATTTTTGACCAGCATATTTTTTTCAGCCACACTCTTCCTGTTTAGATTTGCCGCAAGAGTCATTCCGGCTCCTGACAAATGGTATTATTCTATTCATTAAAACGCATTCAATCGATGAAATATTTTTACAATGTATTGAGATTCATCATGATGCCAGTTTTATTGGCATTCACAGGCATTTTTTCCGTAGCCCAGCAACCAGGAAATGCAATTTCACTGAATGGTTCGAGCCAGTATGCTTCGGTGCCTGATAACAATGCACTGGACCTGACCAATAACTTTACCGTTGAGGCTTGGATAAAACCAAATTCTTTCAATGCGCTGGGTGGCATCGTAAGTAAATATCAATCAGCCAGTGCCAATGGTTTCACACTGACCCTTGGTGGCACCTCCCCCTATTCAAGCATTGGCTTCTGCGGACAGACAACGGCCACCGGACTCTTGACAGCCGGCAAATGGTACCATGTGGCAGGGGTTGTAAATGCCGGTCAGGTTACAATATATATTGACGGCATTTCACAAAAGACCGGGACAGCCGGACCCCTGGCAGCCAATAATAATGAGATGACCTTTGGGAGGGATTATGCAGCATCGGCCCGCTATCTCAATGGCAGTATCGATGAGGTGCGCATCTGGAATGATGTACGGACACAGGCTGAGATAGTGGCAAACATGTTTACGGAGCTGACTCCGGCAGGTGAAGCCAACCTTGTGGCATATTACATGTGCAACGAAAGTTCAGGAACCACCCTTACCGACAGTAAAAACGCGTACAACGCAACAACCTACAACTCCCCGTCGAGGATTAACAGTTATGCCTGGATGGGCGGAACCTATACGATAAACCCCGCTGGAACAGGGCACGATAATTTCACCACCTTTGCCTCTTCTGTCAGTGCCCTGAATGCCGCAAAATTCAGCAGTTCAGTCACCTTAAACGTGAAGGATGATGCAACATTCACTGAAACAGCCACGCAAACCATCACGGCAACAGGAACTGTATCGAAAACCATCACCTTGCAACGGTCGAACGATGGCACAAACAAGCCAAAGCTGCAATTTACGGGCACCAACGGATCGACGGATGCCTGTATCCAATTGAACAGTTCTGATTACATGACCTTTAACGGACTGGAGATCCAGCCGAACGGAACCACCGGCAGCAATTTCGTGGAATACGGGATATTCCTCAACGCCACCGGCGCCACCGATGGCTGCCAATACAACACGGTAAAAAATTGTGATATAAAGTTCGGAGGGGGCGGAACCACCAATACCGCCTCGACCACAGGGATATATCTTGATAATATCGCAACAGCGGTTGCAGGAGAAAACAGTTACAACCGCTTTTACAACAATAAAATTGACAAGGCTACCCATGGATATTTGCTCATTGGAACCAGTGGCTTTAACGATTACGATAACAGAATC
>CAIYJU010000160.1 GCA_903926565.1 uncultured Bacteroidales bacterium | reverse complement strand
GTATCGGCTATTGCCATAATGAATGGCAATGTTTATGCCGGAGGTTCTTTTATTAATGCATCCGGAGTGGATAATACCAGAAATCTGGCCAAATGGGACGGAACCAACTGGAGCAGTATTGGTGTTTTGGACCTTGGAACATGGATAAGTGCACTCGCGGCATCAAATGGTGCATTGTATGCTGGCGGCTATTTTGACGCAATTTCCGGTGCTTCTGCAAACTATATTGCAAAGTGGGATGGAAATTCCTGGAGCAGGACTGGAACTGTAGCTTCAAATGGTGTAAATCTAACAGTAAACTCAATGGCAGTGCAATCTTCATCATCTTCGATGATCGTAGGTGGAAGCTTCCCCCAAACCAATGCTATTTCAAATGGCACCTATATTTCGCGCTTTACTGATGCTGCAAATTCTTTTCCGGCTGAATTAGTTTGGACAGGCACCACCTCCGCCAACTGGAATATTTCAACCAACTGGAGCACCGGGTCAGTTCCCACAGCTTCAGAGAATGCCATCATTCCCAATGTAACAAACGATCCGGTTGTATATGAGGCCCCCGGCACTCCGGCTGTTTGCAATAGCCTTATGATACAACCAGGGGCAGTGGTTACCGTTGCTCCCGGCAAAGCACTTACCGTTAACGGTACTCTGACCAATAACGCAGGCAATAGCGGCATTTTCATACAAAGTGATGCTACGGGAACCGGTTCGCTTATCCATAACACCGCCGATGTGAACGCCACCATACAGCGGTATATCCCTGGCAGCGCATCGCTTACCAACATGGTTTACCACATGGTTTCGGTGCCGCTGACTCCCGCTGCCTCCAGCACGAGCAACCTTTTCCTGGGATCCTATCTTTACAACTTCTCGGAAAGCACCAACGCCTGGGTGAATTTGGGTATTTCGACAACAAACGAACTGGATGAAACCCGTGGCTATATGGCATACTATCCGGGTGCAAGCCAAACATACAGCTTTACGGGGCCTATGAACAACGGTTCGTTCACCGCACTCACAGGCTTTACCCCTGGTAAAAGCGCTAACAGCATGGATGCAGCCAGCCACGGCTTCAACCTCGTGCCCAACCCATACCCCTCGGCCATCGACTGGCTGGCTGCAAACGGCTGGACAAAGACCAATATTGACAATGCCGTGTATGTGTGGAACTCAGCCTCTAATACCACCAATTACGCCTCTTACGCCGGAGGCGTTTCCACCAATGGCGGCAGCAGGTATATCGCTCCCGGACAAGCCTTTTTTGTGCATGCAAATAATACACCGCTGCTCACGATGGGGTATAATGTAAGGTTGCATAATTCAGCAGCTTTTCTTAAGGATGATGAAGTCATCCCCAACCTCTTGAAAATCCGCGCCGGTGCCGTTTCGGCCAGCGATGAGATTGTAGTGCGTTTTACCGATGGCGCTGCTGAAAACTTCGATGGGGAGCTGGATGCGTATAAAATAACCGGGGGAGAGAATGCACCTCAATTAAGTTCATTGACTGCCGATGGCACTACCCTCGCCATCAACACGCTTCCTTTGAGCGAGGCCCAGGTCACCGTGCACCTCGACTTTGCATTCAATGCTGATTCGGATGTCACTTTCACCGCCAGCGGAATGGATTCATTCAATCCGGCTGCAACCATTTACCTCGAAGACAAAATGTCCAACACCACCATCAACCTGAGACAACAGGGCACTTACACTTTCAACCACCGGCAGGGTAATGGTGCGGGAAGATTCCTGCTCCACTTTAACGGGGCAATGGGTGTTCAGGAGAACAATACGGCCATTAACGGCAAAGCCTTTGTCAGCAATGGCAGGATCTGCCTGGATGTCCCCTCCATGCAGGGCCAGCCTGCCACGATCACCGTATACAATACCCTGGGGCAGGTCATCCGCAGTCAAAAGCAGGTGATCAATGGCATCAGCAGTTTTGAAGCACCTGTGTCCAAAGGCATTTATATTGTGAATATTGCTTCTGAGGGCCATAATTTCACAACCAAAGTCATTAACAAATAACCTGTAAATCCATGAAAAATATCATCAGAATCCTGTTTGTACTTGTTTTAGTAAGTTTCAGCGTTTGCTCTCATGCCCAGGCTCCCCCTCCTCCCCCGGAAAATGCCCAGACGGGCGGTGGCGGCAGTACGGGGCCTGTTGGCGGCGGCGGCGCTCCCATCGATGGCAGTTTAACCATCTTCCTGGCTATGATTGCGGCGTATGGCGGGTGGAAGCTTTATGTTGCGATGAAAGAAAAAAACAAAACGGATAACCCGGCCAGGGTGAATTGAGACGGTTAACCTGTTCAGTCCCACAACGGCGGAGCGTTTCCGCTGAACTCTAATGTCGAACTGCGGAAATTTGCCTTGTCAGGTTCATCCAGCGAAAATGGAAGAAGCTATACAGGGGCAACAATAACAGCCCGGTCAATCTGCAATTCATGCAACGCTGTGTAAAACCCCCGACCGTGGGATGGAACGGTCCGGTTCTGTACAACCTCCAATTCCATAGAATGATGCACTTTATCGCACTATTTGACGGAATTACATTACGAACACCAATTAAACCATATATATGTGCCACTTAACGCACTATATGGTGCAATTAATGAAACAAATTGTATATTTGCATGAAACAGCGCATGATCATGCACTTTACAGGATTAATAGAACTCATACGGGAGCGCAGGAAGTCGCTCAATGTCACTCAGGAAACGCTTGCACAGCTTTCGGGCGTGGGGTTAAGGACCTTAAAACAGTTTGAAAGCGGAAAAGGAAATCCCACCCTTCTGACTTTACAAAAATTAGCAGATACCCTGGGTTTGGAGGTGTGTTTAAAAATCAAAAATGTATCTCCTGACAAATGAGAAAGGCCAGGATATTATACAAAGATGCGGAAGCAGGATTATTAACCCAGCATGACGACAGTTCATTCACATTCCGCTATCACACATCCTGGGTGGATGACAGCAACAAGCCCGGCATCAGTCTTTCTTTGCCAAAAAGCGGGAAAGAGTATCATTCAAAATTCCTGTTCCCCTTTTTTTACAACATGCTGCCGGAAGGTTCAAACAAACAGGTGGTTTGTAAATATAACAGAATTGACCCGGCTGATGACTTTGGTCTGCTGATGACTGCTGCAAAAAACGACTGCATTGGCGCCATCAGGGTTATTCAAATAGAAAACCAATGAGTTTGCCTGAAATAAAATATTGTCCCGGCACATTGGCTGAAGGTTTTGACACCTATAGCAGAACCTGCCTGAACAGAGTGTTTCAGGGCAGGAAGGTTCATCATGTAATGCCCTACGATTCGCCTGCATCCAATGCTGAAACAGATAAACTTTTTGCTGAAAACCGAAAAAATATTTCTATTTCGGGCGTACAGGAAAAATTCTCAGTACTGCTTGAAAAGAACAGGTTAAGGCTTGTCAGCGAAGGTGAGCGTGGAACCTATATTCTGAAACCAATTCCGGGAGCGGGTAAAAACCCCGGCCAGTTGCCGGCAAACGAGCACCTGACCATGCAGATTGCCCGCCAGGTATATGGAATAGAAACGGCTGAAAACGCATTAATCTTCTTTAAAAATGGTGCTCCGGCATACATTACCAGGCGGTTTGATGTAGCAGAAGACGGAAGTAAACTGGCACAGGATGATTTTGCATCCTTGGCCGGAAGAACACCGCAAACCCATGGAACGCATTATAAATATTCGGGAAACTATCTGGAGCTTTTTCAATTGATGGAGGCAAATTTACCTGCGTACAAACTGGAATCGCCCAAATTGCTGAAACTCCTTCTGTTTAATTATCTTTTTTCAAACGGGGATGCTCATTTTAAAAACTTTTCTTTGCTGGAAACGCCGATGGGCGATTACCGGCTAAGTCCTGCCTATGACTTGCTGAATAGCCGTATTCACATAGAAGATAAAGATTTCGCCCTTGAGGAGGGTCTCTTGCCGGGGAATCTTGCCCAGGGGAAAATCAGCCGCCAGTTTTCCTTACTTGCAGAAAATGCAGGCATTCATGCAATGGTTTTCAACCAAATGACATCCCTGATGTTATCAAAATCAGAATTGGTTGCAAAAATGGTAACGGCATCCTTTCTCAGCGATAACACAAAAAGAAATTACTGGCAGTGTTACCAGGGGCGTTTAAAACAACTGACAAAAGTATAAACAGGAAAAAAGGGGGCCAAGCCCCCTTCTCCCCTTTTCAGAAAATCAATCTAAATGCATCTCACGATCACTGTTTGATCAGCTTGATTGTCTCCGCCTTCTCCCCTGCCATGATCCTTACCAGGTATATCCCTGTTGGAACATTCCCAAGCATAAACTGGTGCTGTTTCTCCCCAATGATGTTATCCGTCATGATCCGTTCACCCATCATGCTGTAGATTTCCAGCTTCAGGTCCTGGCCGGTGCCATCGCCCGATTGTTCAAGGGTGAATGAACCTGTTGTCGGGTTCGGCCAGAGACGGAAATGAATGGTTTCCGTGGCGGGTTCAAGGCCTGCTGTTGCCGTGGCAATTGTTTTGGCAGCCGGCAAAGCGCCGCAATACTGGCCGGTGGTGGTGATGGTTCCGAGCAGGTAGCCGCCCTCAACCACCGTGGTTCCGGGAAGGAACGAGATCATCTGGCCTGCGATGAAAGTCGCCTGACCGCCGTTTTGCACGAGAAAGGTGTTTTCACTGCCTGCAACGACAATCGTCCCTGAAGCATTGTAACATTGATTTTGCCCGTTGATTATGATGTTGCTGACCGAAATGTTAGCCGGGCTGGTAACAACTGCCAGTGTTCGGATGGGGCCGGTTCCGCAAGTTGTTGATGGTGTGACTTCGATATTTCCTGAACCGGCTCCGGTGGTAACAGTCACTGAATTTGTTGTGCCGCCTGCTGTCTGAACCCAGCCGGAAGGGAAAGTCCAGGCATATGCAACTCCCGGGTCATTCACCACAGTGTAGTTCAGGATGGTGCCTTCGAGCGGGGCTGTGGTTCCTGAAATCGCACCGGGCTGACCAGGAGCGAGTGATGTAGGACTTACAATAACAAACTGTGCAGGTCCTGTGCCAAATGCATTTGCCGGGGTAACAAGTACGATTCCCGGAAAACTGCCAACAGTTACAGAAATCGAATTTGTGCCGTTTCCAGCTGTGATGGTCCAGTTTGAAGGAATCTGCCAGGTGTATGCAACCCCCGGTACATTGGGCACACTGTATGTTTGTGAGGAACCTACACAAGGCGCCGCTGATCCTGAAATTGCACCTGGTTGAACAGGGGCTGTAAAGTCGGCCAGGCTCCTTTGCCAGAGGGAGAATCCGTTCGTTGCAGCTATGAGTTTTGCATTAACGACATCCAGGGAGGTTACCTGGGCATTGAGGTTAAGCCCTGCCCTGACATTGACCCAGTTAGCTCCGTTATCAACTGAACGGTAAATACCATTATCCGGGGAACTTGTTGCAACATAAACATTCAACCCTTCTGCTGCCAGGGTACTTGTATATATATTATTCAGGTTTGATGCTATTGCACTCCAGCTTACTCCGGCATCCTGCGAAAGCAAGATGGATGGACTTCCGGCAGAACTGCCGCTTGCCAATGTTTTATAGCCGCTTACAATTAATTTCTGAACCAGTAAATCGTTTACCAGCGCCCAGTTAGCCCCGTTATCAATGGTACGGAAAAGACCTTGCTGGCCACCGCCACCTGATAAACCCATAATCCTGGCTGAACCAGATGATACAAAACTAGCCCCTGAGAATGACCAGGCATTATAATCAGGAAATATACCGGGAATCCAGTTGTCGCCGTTGTCTGTAGAATAGTAATAGGCAACATCTGTTCCAAGGTATAAAGTTGTGCCATCAGAATAAACGGAGACAAACACATAATCATTCACACCTATTCCATTGTTGACAAGTGTCCAGGTTGCCCCATCATCCGTTGAACGGTAAACCCCCGGATCAGTATACGATTTAATGGCAAACCTGGCGGTACCGTGTTCAATGTAGTAACCCCCGGTACCGGGTGAAGTGGGTATTTCCCAACTGTTGCCGTGATTGACCGATGTAACGCTATAGGCAAACAGCGTTGTTGAATTGGCAAGTACGGAATAGCTCCCATTGTTTACATTTAAAGGAAGTCCGTTGTTCACAGTCATCCAGTTGCTTCCATCATCGGAAGAACGGAAAATCCCGCCGGTGTTAGTCCCGACAAACATGTCTGTGCCCAATACTGCGATGGCAGGATAGGCTATCTGGTGCCCGGAAATCCCGCTGGTTGATTTCGTCCAGTTAACCCCGTTGTCGGCAGAGCGGTAAATCCCTGCTTTTGTTCCTGCAAAAGCAACTCCTCCGGCCGAGAACAATGATCTCACTTCACCGTAAATATCAATTCCGTTATTGGCTGCAGCCCAGGTTGCCCCGTTATCCGTTGAACGTAGAACACCATTCACCGATGTCCCTGCGAAAATGGTGCTGCCATTCCCTGAAACCGAACTATAGGTTGCACTGGTCCTGGTTGATACATTCGTCAACACCCAGTTGGCTCCGTTGTCGGATGTTTTCCACACACCCTGGCTGTTCAGCGTACCTGCGTACAAATCGGTACCATTAAAACCAAAAGCATTCATGTTCGGGGCGGAGGTATAAACCGGGGCTCCGTTAAAAAAGTAATACATCCCGTTGGTAACTTTTGTCCAGGTATCCCCGTTGTTCGTTGAGCGGAACACCCCCACCTTGTTGCTTCCTCCCCCGGTAAAAATTGCGGTTTCAGTCGCAATCAGCGCATTGATTGCATTGCAGGTAATCCCGGTGGCAGCAACTGTCCATGTTTCACCATTATCGGTGGAACGCAGTATTTTGGAAGTGGTGGCTGCGGCAAATAAAGTCGTGCCGCTCACGGCCAGAAGATTTACCCATGGCGTTGCTCCTGCAGGAAATCCATTATTTTTAAGAACCCATGTTGCACCATTGTCATCTGACCGATACACCCCGGATAATGCTCCAAGAAACATGCTGTTTCCCATGATCGCAATAGCACGAACATCAGCAGGCAGGCTTGTATTGAGAATTGTCCAGTTATTCCCGTTATCAGTTGAAGTGTAAAGAGAATAACCATACCAGCCTGTAACAGCATATAGGGTTGATCCGGAACTGACCGTACACTTGATATAGCCTCCTTCAGGGCCTATGGAGGCCCACTGTGCAGAAACATCCGTGGCAATCATATTAAGCAGGAATGTTGTACAGACCAGCAATAAAAAAACAACTCTTCTTTTTCTCATGGTGTTTGCTTTATTAAGTGTTAATGTATAAAGGATTAAAAGCCTTATTTCAACTCAGACTTGCCATTCATTTTTAAAAGGGGAAGAATCTCCCCTGGATCAATGATCTTTTTAATAATATCAATCTGAATATCAAGTTTCTTAACAAATTTTTCATTTTCAGTCAGACTGATGTCCGGATCCTGAGATGCGCATCTCTGTTCGTTTCTCTTTTTTGCAATTCGCTTCATCAACTTATACTAAATATGTTGCACCAAAGAAACAGCTAAAGATCTTCTTTGAAAAATAAACAACCTCTATAAAATCCATTCAAGGGCATTTCAGCACCTCTACATTTGTCATCAAATTGCATGGAATTGTCCTGGAGAATACAGCTAAATCATTGATTACATGACCTTGCCAATGACTTTTTACGATCATTTGCCTCTTCGGGCCTTAACATTGGAAAACAGCCATTAAGCGGGCTTTTTAATATAATCTGCTGAAAGGACGAACAGGATTTAAGGAAACTGTTATATCTGGGTAAGAAATGTCACCAGCGTCGTGTTCGGATTGGGGATCCTGAGCTTTTTTCTAAGCCTGTACCTGGCATTTTCAAGGGCAATCGTGCTCTGCCCGGTGAGTTCGGAAATATCCTTTGTTGACATATTGAGTCTGAGGAAAGCACATAATTTAAGTTCATTCTGCGTCAGATCAGGAAAGGAATTCAGCAACTTCTCGTAAAAGCCTGCATGCACCTCCTGGAACTGGGTTGAAAACTCCTTTAATATCTTATCCTCAGAACTATGTCTTATTTTTGTACTTATCAGGGACAATGCCTTTCGGGTCTCTGTTGTTTTAGCACCTTTTTCAATTTCAATCAGGTTGGTCGAAATGTCTGACAACATTTCATTTTTTTTCATCAAAGACATTAAGTTAATCGTCAGTTCCTTATTTTTAAACTCCAGCTCTTTTTCAATTGACTGCTTCTCGAGCAATACTTTTTTTGCTTTGATCCGATGCCTCGAAAAAGCTAAAACAATGATGATCAACCCGGAAACAAGGCTGATGATAACCAGCAACATGAGGTCATCCTTTCTTTGTCTGTCTATTTGCCGTGCTTTATCAAGTTTCTCATAGTTATACTGGAATTCGAGTTTATAAACCTCTTTGCTGTTCTGCAGCACAAACAGGCTGTCTTCG
>CAIYJU010000159.1 GCA_903926565.1 uncultured Bacteroidales bacterium | reverse complement strand
CATCGAGTGCGTTGGTATGCAACGACTGGGTATGGCCCAGCGCGGCGGCGAGTGCCTCCAGGCATGTCCGGGTCACATTGTTGAACGGGTCCTGTTCTGTGAGGCTCCATCCTGAAGTTTGCGTGTGTGTTCGAAGCGCCATTGACTTCGGATTTTTGGGATTGAATTGCTTTACAATCCTGGCCCATAACAAACGGGCGGCGCGCATCTTGGCAATCTCCATAAAGTGGTTCATCCCGGCACCCCAGAAAAATGACAGCCGGGGGGCAAAAGTATCGATGTCCATTCCGGCTTTGATGCCGGCACGCAGGTATTCCAGTCCGTCTGCAAGGGTGTACGCAAGTTCAATATCAGCCGTAGCCCCGGCCTCCTGCATGTGGTAACCGCTGATGGAGATTGAATTAAATTTGGGCATGTGCTTCGAAGTAAATTCAAAGATATCCGCAATAATTTTCATTGAAGGAGCCGGCGGATAGATATAGGTATTGCGAACCATAAACTCTTTCAGAATATCATTCTGTATCGTTCCGCTCAGCTTCTCCATCGGGACTCCCTGCTCCTCGGCGGCAACAATATAAAATGCCAGGACTGGCAGCACTGCACCGTTCATGGTCATCGAAACCGACATGATGTCCAGTGGGATTTGATCGAACAGGATCTTCATGTCGAGGATGGAGTCAATGGCAACACCTGCCTTACCCACGTCACCCACAACCCGCTCATGATCAGAATCATAGCCACGGTGCGTGGCAAGATCGAATGCGACCGACAAGCCTTTCTGTCCGGCTTTCAGGTTGCGGCGATAAAATGCATTTGACTCTTCAGCAGTGGAAAACCCGGCATACTGACGGATCGTCCACGGGCTCATTACATACATGGTGGAGTAAGGTCCGCGAAGAAACGGCGGCAACCCGGCCGCATAGTTAAGGTGTTCCATCTCATCCAGATCACTGTCTCCGAATACCGGCTTCACATCAATCTGTTCAGGTGTTTTCCAACTTTTCCGTATCCCGGCTTTCTGCTCCCAGGCGGCGAAAGACTCGCTGGCTGGTTTACCTTTAAATTCAACATTCTTAAAATCTGGTCTCATCGCTCGTTTAATAGTAGTTGTAGATTCTTAAAATGACATTCCAAAAACAATAAAAACACTCTGCGCCTGCGGATTGGTAATCAGTGAAACCTGCACCGGCAATGAATACTGCTGTGTGATTGGCACCTCCTTTTTTGCAGTTAATCCGAGGTTTGTTACACCTGCATAAGGTCCGTACCAGGAACTCCCGAAGGGGATTCCTCCGATGAAGGGCCTCAGTTCCACCCCGATCTTCGCCAGGTTTATTTTATATGCCAGTTCGAAATAGGTTGAATAGTTATTATGTGTTCCTGCACCATATACTCCGGTGGAATCCCGGTCCTTATCTGCCCCGTAAAATAAGGTACCGGCCAGGAATTGCAAGGGAAAGTTTTCCGGTCCATCAAAAGAGAAGCAACCCTCGAAAGTGTGTCCTGTCGAGGCATTGTTAAAGTCATAATAACGATTTCCTTCATTGGGATTAAGCCCGTTCACGGTGAAATAGTCAAACACCATCAATGTAAACCATTTATAAGTGTAAGAGATGTAGAGATCTGTTTCAGAATATGTTCCGGCATTCACCAGGCTATCGTTGACTGTCACAGTGTACGGGGTAAAGGCGTAGGATCCCCATGCGCCTATATTCAGACCTTTCCATGAAAAAGAGAGATTTGGCTGGATGGCCGGTGAATTGCCAAAATCAATTCCCCGCCAGATAAAGCGGCTCATAAGGTCTGCACCGAAATTGATCGCAGCAGGTTCACCTTTTTGTTCCGCCTCAATTTCGTCACGAACCTTGTCCTCCTGTGCCTGGACCGAAAGAAAGCAGAAGAAACACAACAGCGTGGTAATCAATCTTATCATATCATTTGGCAAATAGAACATAGCTATTAATATGGGTTACAGGTTTAAAAGCCGCTGCAATTCATCAACTTCGATTGGCCGGTGCATATAATGGTCAACTCCGGCTTCCAACAGCTTTTTCCCGCCGTCTTCAAAGGCATTGGCGGTCGTAGCAATAATTTTAACCCGTGAGCCAGGATCTGTTTGCCGTTCAGCTTCCATCTTCCTGATTTCACGGGTAGCAGTAATTCCATCCATAACAGGCATCATGATATCCATCAGGATGGCATCATAGTGTTTTTCTTTAAATTTAACCAGAGAAGCTGCGCCATCCTCAACTGTATCGGCATAATGGCCAAGCCGTTTCAGAATGGCGGTCATTAACCGGAGATTTATCGCATTATCGTCAACCACCAGGATCTGCAAGGATTTCTGTGGTGAATTTAAGGAATCTCCTGTCATACTCTCAGCCATTTAAATTGTTCCGGATTTTTTCTATTTAATTCCAAGCATGTTTTGATAACCTTGCAATGTTTCAAGCAGGTTGCTCCTGACATGAATAAAATCTACAACCCCGGCGGCGTTAATGATTTCAATATGTTCAGCCGGATATCCTGCAACCACCAGCCTCATTTTGCTGCCTGGGGCTTTGATACTGGAGGCAATTTCAGGAACTATGGCGGGGTACTCCTCATCGGAACTGCAAATGACAAGGATCTCAGCCCCGGAAGACAATGCAGATGCCACACCTTCGCCCACTGTTGCAAAGCCCTGGTTATCGATGATATCATAACCAGCGCATCCAAAAAAGTTAGAGGCGAAACCTGCACGAGCCCTGAGCATCGCAAGATTTCCAATGGTAAAAAGAAAAACCTCAGGACGCTTATTGCCCTTGTTTACAAATCGTTCCGTAGCCAGCCTCAACTCCTCGAAACCGGAGGCGATACGAAAAGGAGTCAGTTTTTTATACGGGGTGGGTGTTAAAATCTCTGGTTCTGCTACTTGTTGCAGCTGTTCACTCCTCGACTCTAAAATATTGGGATACTGGTTTGTGCCCAGCATGATGGTTTTTCGTTGAGCGATGTTCAATATTTTCTTATTCCGGCTATGCTCAATTTCCTCCTGAATAAAGCCGGTTTTAACACAGGCCAGCATGCCTCCCCTTGCCTCAATATCCCTGAACATCTCCCAGGCATGGTGTGCAATGGAATGTGTAAGATTCTCAATATAGTATGAACCGGCAGCAGGGTCAACAATTTTATCGAGATAGGCTTCCTCCTTCATGATCATTTGTTGGTTCCTGGCGATCCTTTCAGAAGTTTCATCCGTTTTTCCGAAGGAAATATCAAACGGGTTAATCGTTACCGAATCTGCATTGCCAAGCGCTGCCGACATGCCTTCGGTGGTTGTTCGTAACAAATTCACATGCGGATCGTAGATCGATTTATTCCACAACGCAGTAGTTGAGTGAATAAATACCCTGAACGATTGGACACTTTTTGCCTCATATTGTTCAACCATCCGGGTCCATAAAAGCCGGGCTGCACGCAGTTTGGCGATTTCCATGAAATATACAGGTCCGATGCTCAGTGAGAGCTGCATATATGGAGCCACATCGTCAACTTTAGCCCCCCGGTTTGTCAGGCAGGCAAGGTATTCGCTGGCAGAGGCCAGGCTGAAAGCCAGTTCCTGGACAATCGACGAACCTGCATTTTGAAAATAATGCCCGTTAATATTTATTACCTTAAATCCTGGTATCCTCTCGCGCACAATTCCCAACAGGTATTCCGCCTCTTCCAGCCCATGATCCCAGCTGATATAAAAATCTCCGTGAAGCAAAAGGTAGCTGAGGGCATCAAAGTTTATCGACCCTTTGATTTTATCTCTTCCTGAACCACGGTGACTTAGTTCATATACCAATAATTCAAGCACCAAAGGGTATGATTTGGCTGAAGTAAAGTTAATAAGGGTCTTTTGAAAATCGATCCCGGCGAGCAGGGAACTAATTTGCTGGTGGCTTGTCACTTCTGTGACATTAAGACCAAGTGCGCCGGCTCCTTTCTGAATGGCATTGAGTGCCTGGATATTAATTGCAGAAATATCCGTTGAATCGATCTCCTGCCTCACGATCCAATCATTGTTGTCATTCCTGGGCCCACGAACATAGGGAGCGATTCCGGGAGGAACATTCAAATACTCCAGACCTGCGAGGTCTTCTGAACGATAATAGGGTTTTACATCGAATCCCTCATCGGTTTTCCAGATTAATTTTTTACTGTAATCACCGCCCTTCAGGTCGGCCAGGATTTTCTCCTCCCAGGTACTGGTGGAGACAGGAGGAAACTCTGAAAAAAGGTTTGTCGGTTCGTTGTGGTCCATGACTAGTTAAATGAAAGAGTAATCGGGTGTTCAGAAGTAAATATATGCTTGTAGTAGCCCATAAAAGTACAGCAAAATTAAAGAATTACATAACTTTACACAAAAAAACGTATGATCGTTGCCCTAAGTGGTTCAACAGGATTTATTGGTCAGTCCATCACCATGAAGATGAAGCAACTGGGATGGACTGTTCGGGTTATCGACCGTGAATCTTTCAACTTGCCGGAAGCGGAATTTGTTGAACAGAAAATCGAAGGGGCTGATGTCATCATCAACCTGGCCGGTGCTCCGGTTTCTAAAAAATGGACACCTTTGTACAAAGAGGAGATCCTCAACAGCCGTGTTTTCACCACCCGAAGAATTGCCGAATCCATCAACCTTGCCGAAAAAAAACCTTCGCTCTTTTTATGTGCATCTGCCATCGGGATATATGATAATGTGCATATCCATTCAGAATCGAGCATTAAATATGCACAAACATTTCTGGCCGATGTTTGCAGGAAATGGGAGTCTGAAGCCTTGAAATCAGATCATTCAACACGTGTTGTGCTGTTTCGGCTGGGTGTTGTCCTTGGCGGGGAGGGAGGTGCATTGAAAAAAATGCGGTTGCCCTTCAGCATCGGATTGGGAGGTAAGCTGGGAAACGGCAAACAGGCAGTATCATTTATCCATATAGATGATCTGGTGGAGGCGATCCTTTTTACCATTGAAAATCCAGTTATTACGGGGACTGTAAATGCTGTGGCCCCATTCCCGAGCGACAACCGCGAGTTTACCGACAAATTAGGAAAAGTTCTTGATCAGCCCGCCTGGTTTACCGTTCCATCTTTTGCACTGAAAATGGTATTTGGTGAAGGAGCTCAGGTATTGCTTGACGGGCAGAAGGTCATCCCTGAAAAACTGATGCAAGCCGGCTTCAGGTATAAATACCCGACCCTGCAAAATGCCCTGGTTCAGATTTATCGTTGAATAATTTTCATCTCCTCTGTCAGCCGGCTGCACCCTGCGACCTTATCAATCACAAAGAGACAGTACCGGATATCAAGTGATATATTCCTGCATTGTGAAGGATCATACATCAGATCACTGAGCGTTCCCTCCCAGTTGCGGTCGAAATTGATCCCGATCAGTGCTCCTTCTGCATTCAGAACAGGACTGCCTGAATTTCCTCCTGTCGTATGGTTGCTGGCGGTAAATGCAACGTGCATGGTTCCATCCCGGTCGGCATAAACACCATAATCCCGCTCCCTGTATAACCTCTTCAACCGGCTGTCAACCTGGTAATCATAAATAGCAGAATCCTCTTTCTCCATTACCCCGGCAAGTGTTGTAAAGTAGCCGTACTTCACGGCATCTGCCGGATCGTAATCGTCAACTTTTCCGAAGGCAATCCGAAGGGTTGAATTGGCATCAGGATAGAGGGTTTTATGATGTTGCATCTCCATTAACCCGGCCATGTAGATCCGCTGAAGGCTGTCGATTTGCGTGGAAATTCTGTTCATTTTCGGGACAATATCCTGATCGTAGCGCTGATAGATGCTGGTCATTAACCGGAACACAGGATCTTTCTCAAGTTTTTTAACATCAGCGGTTTTATAAGAATTAAGAAATTTGTACGTCCTGACAGAATCCGTGAGAAAGGTGGTTGAAAAAACCCGTTCAGCATAAGCCACATAGTCTCCGTGCCAGGCGTTCTCTATATCCACCAATGCAACGGGGAGGTACATGCGGTCCATTTTTGCATGCATCTCTCTCAGCATGACCGCCATTACTTTCTGATCGACAGGGGGTTGATAATTTCTGTAAAACTCACGGATTGATTTCCCTAAACTTTCAGTTGCCTTTGAGATATCTTCCTGACCAGTCTCCTTTTTTTTGCTCAGTCTGACCAGTTCCCTGAATCCGGCGGCAAACCGCACAATTTCAATTCCCAGACCTGCCTCACTGATAAGTATTGCAGACAAATCAACCGGCAGGTATTCCTCGTAAACTGTTTGAAATGCAGGTAATAAATTACCATAATGCAACTGCCGTTGCGGTAAGGAATCTGCCCATGACCGGAAGAGTTGCTCTAACTGTACCTTTTTCGCTACTGCATCCATCCGCCGGATCCCGCGTGTTTCACCCATCATTTTTTTCCAGTTGTTTGCAATTCCATTGTATTTGGAAGCATACTGAATCCGAACCAGGCGACTCTCTTCCATGGCCGAATTCATGATGTTGAGACGTTGCCCGCGCAGGCTGATTCTCAGCGGGTTTTCTTTATTGGCAATGATATCCACGGCATAGGACGGAAGATATTCCCGGGTAGAACCCGGATATCCGAAAACAAAAGTAAAATCGTTTTTCTGGTAGCCTTTTAACGATATCGGCAGGTAATGTTTTGGTTTGTAAGGAACATTTTCCTTTGAAAAAACCGCCGGTGCATTTTCCCTGTTCGCATAGATCCTGAATACGGAGAAATCACCGGTATGCCTTGGCCACATCCAATTGTCGGTATCTCCACCGAATTGTCCAATATTTGAAGGAGGTGCTCCGGCAAGCCTGATATCTTTAAAAACCTCATTAACAAACAGATAATATCTGTTGCCATAATAAAATGGCCGAATTTTAGCTTCATAGCGTGTGCCCTGGCTGGCCTCCTTTTCAATCTTTGCGGCATTCAGTTTGATCATCTCTGCCCGTTGCAGCTGGTTTGTCCCGTTATCAATTCCTGCCAGTACCCCGTCTGTCACATCCTCCATTCGCACCAGCAACGTTACGGTTACCCCGGCACAAGGAAGTTCTTCTTCAAAAGAGTTTGCCCAGAAGCCATTGGCAAGGTAGTCGTGCTGAAGTGAACTCTGGCGCTGAATCGCGCCCAAACCACAATGGTGGTTCGTAAGTATCAGCCCCTGGCCGGATACAATCTCAGCAGTACAACCCCCGCCAAACTGCACAATGGCATCTTTCAGACTCGAATGATTCACACTGTAGATATCCTCAGCTGTCAGTCGCAGGCCAAGATCCTGCATCCGCTTGATATTTAACTGCTCTATAAGCATTGGAATCCACATACCTTCTTCTGCCATTGCGGTCATACGCAGTGAGGTAATGATAAAAAAAAGGATGAAAAATTTCCTCATACCATGTTGAGTTGAAAACGTAAATAACAAATTTTCTTCCCCATTTCAAGCCACTTTCCTTCGTAATAGGTCTGAATGGATACCACATCGTCGGTGGTGCCGGATTGATAAAGATCGTCGGTTGACCAAAGAAGGGTATGTTTTTCCTCCCTGATCACATTCATGGTGTAGGTATAGAGGAAGTGGTCATCTGTTTTCAGATGGATAATGCCTCCGGGTGCCAGGATGTTTTTATATTTGGCTAAGAAAACCGGTGATGTCAGCCTTAATCTCTCCTTCCCTACCTGGGGATCGGGAAAGGTAATCCATATCTCTGCTATTTCGGACGGTGCAAAGATCTGTTCAACATGATCAACCATTGCCCGGACAAATCCTACATTTTTTAAACCCTGTTCTTCAACAGTTTTACTGCCCCGCCATAATCTCGCACCCTTCCAGTCAATCCCGATGAAATTTCTTTCCGGATATTTATTGGCGAGTCCTACCGTGTACTCCCCTTTACCACAACCAAGTTCAACGCAAATTGGATGGTCATTACTGAAAAATCCGTCACGCCACCTGGCCCTCAGTTTGAATCCGTTAAAAAGGTCGGCATAAGTTGGCTGCAGCAAATGCGGAAAAGAGAGGTTTTCCTGAAAATGGATCAGTTTTTTTTTTGCCACAAATACCTTTATTTGGCAAGGATCCAGGCACCACTGAAATCTGTGGACATTGCCGAGGCTAACAGTTCTGTCGCCTTTACCCGGTCGGAACTCGTACCGATGGTAACACGGAAAAGGCCGGTTTTAGACTGGTCAAATATGGAAGCTTCTTTACCTTTCAGTCTTAATTCACTGACTAATTTCTCAGCATTTTCTTTCATTCTGAAAGCTCCTACGATCACGGCGAACCGATCATCAGGCTGAATTGCCGGGGTGACAACCTCGGCAGGGATTGCCTCAGCAACCACAGTTTTGGGTTTCAGCACCTTGATTTTTGACGGAACAGGCGCCTCCTTTTTTTCTATCAGGGATGCTGCAGAGAACCGGGAAACGACAGATCCAAGAATTCCTGCAGTATTTGCAAAGTTTGCTGAAAGTTTGTCATAT
The DNA here is from genome assembly GCA_903926565.1 of uncultured Bacteroidales bacterium. Taxonomy (GTDB): domain Bacteria; phylum Bacteroidota; class Bacteroidia; order Bacteroidales; family FEN-979; genus CAIVAT01. The sequence goes on along the minus strand of CAIYJU010000159.1, from coordinate 27,780 downwards.
TGGGTGAGGCCGATAACTGTAGCTAAACCAACAGGTAACGCAATAACAGCAGCCCATCTGAGTGGCCGTGGAAGCACAATTTTCCTGGCAGATGGCCTGTGAACAGGTGGAGAGATGAAACTGGTCAGCCCAAAAGAATCCGGAAGCAGGTTGGCGCCCTGTTCCTGTTCAAAACAAATGATTCCTTCCTTTCCTGAAAAAAGTTTTCCTACCTGGGGAAGAATGAACGGGGTACCGCTTTTCAAACTAAAACGACAATCGTCGGCAAATTTGTCAATCAGGGAACAAGATTCTGAATATGAAATATCCAGGGATTTTGCAACAGCATTTGCCAGCAACCCGTCATTCTGTTTCAGGTTGATGTTAAAAAGAAGGTGTTTGTACGGGGGCTGAAACAGATGGTTTACCGGATCAATCCTGGCAGGTGAATAATTGCCGATAAATCCGCCAAACCCCGGGATAATCACACAGTCGTAAAGGGACAATAACTCAGCAATGCAAATTCGGATATCCATGGTCCTGCTATTTTTCAGTCTGCTAAGATACGGGATTATTGCGTAAAGGTTCCGCTGCTGTTAGTAATTTTTAACAAGTCGGCAGGAGTATCGATGGCAATGCTGTCATATTCTGTTATTTGAGTTTTAATTCTGTAACCGTTTTCAAGCCAGCGTAACTGTTCAAGTGATTCTGCACGCTCCAGTGAGGAAACTGGCAAAGCAACAATTTGTTCCAGAACTGATGTCTGATAGCCATATATTCCAACATGTTTGTAAAAGGAGATCGCAGATAACCATGCCTGCTGACCGAATCCCCGCACAAATGGTATTACCGACCGGCTAAACAGCAGTGCATATCCATGGTTGTCAGCAACTACTTTAACGATGTTCTGACTCAGCAATTCATCCTGTAATGAAATTCTTTTAATCAGTGTAGCCAGTTGAATCCCCGGGTCACATTTAATGCAATCTGCCACCTGTTTAATTTGAGAAGGGTCAATATATGGTTCGTCTCCCTGAATATTGATCACATAATCGTAAATTTCACCAACCGCCCTGAGTTTCTCTACTGCTTCACAACAACGTTCAGTGCCGCTTGTGTGGTGTTCACCCGTCATCAGCGGGTTTCCGCCAAACCTGAGAACATGGTCAAAAATGGCTTGAGAGTCTGTTGCCACAACAACCTTTTCCAGCTGGTCACATTGAATTGCCTGCTCAAAAACCCGCTGAATCATCGATTTTCCGTTGATCTCAACCAACGGTTTACCGGGATAGCGTGTAGAGGCATATCTTGCAGGAATTACTCCTAAGATCTTCATTTTATCAAGGTTAATCTGAATCCCGGGTCACCGGCATGTTCCTAGAACAGTCCATGCAACTGGGCATTGATATCTTCAATCACCTTTCCAAGATCTTCCGGATTTTCACTCACTTTCAGGTTATCTGCGTCGATGATGAGGAGTTTGCCGAATTTGTATCCATCAATCCACTCTTCATACATATCATTCAGATTTTTCAGGTAATCCAGACGAATGGAACTCTCATATTCCCTTCCTCTTTTCTGAATCTGGTTTACAAGTGTCGGGACACTGGCTCTCAGATATATCAAAAGATCAGGGGGCTGGATAAACGTACCCATGAGGTCAAACAGCGACCGGTAGTTTTCATAATCCCGTGTACTCATGAGGTTCATGGTATGGAGATTGGGCGCAAAAATATACGCATCCTCATAGATGGTCCGATCCTGGATCACGGTTTTCCCGGAATTCCGGATATCTACAACCTGCCTGAAGCGACTGTTCAGGAAATAAATCTGGAGGTTAAACGACCATCGCTGCATGTCTTCATAAAAACTGTTCAGGTACGGATTTGTATCAACATCCTCATAATGTGGATCCCATCCGAAATGTTTGGCCAGCAGGCCGGTCAGCGTGGTTTTTCCTGAGCCGATATTCCCGGCGATTGCGATATGCATGTGTTTTAATTTGTGATCAAAATTAAAAAAAGGAATTAACCCGGCGCTATCAAATTGAGGATTTCATCAATATATTTTCGATCGTTTGACAGCCTTGGAACTTTATGTTGCCCACCAAGCTTCCCTTTTGATTTAAGCCAGTTATAGAAAGTCAGTGCCGGAAGTATTCTGATGCGGGGTTCTTCGAGCATCATATTCTGATAGCGCTTGGCTTCGTAATCTGAATTGAGCGACTTTAATGCGGTATCGAGTGCTGCGCAAAAAAACGACAGATCCCCGGGAGGCCTGTCAAATTCAATCAGCCACTCATGTGCTCCCTTTTTCTGGCCGGACATATAGATCGGGCCTGCAGTATATTCTGCGACCACGGCATGGCTTCTTTCACAGGCGATGGCCATGGCCTTTTCTGCATTGTCGATGATCAGCTCCTCTCCAAAGGCATTGATAAAGTTTCTTGTACGCCCTGAAATTCTTATCCTGTAAGGGTACCGTGAGGTAAATTGTATGGTATCTCCGATCAGATATCTCCATAATCCTGCGTTGGTTGTTATGACCATTGCATAATTTGTATTAAGCTCAATCTGGTCAAGACCAAAAGCCACAGGATGTGGATTATCTATCTGATCAACCGGAATGAATTCATAATAGATGCCATAGTCAAGCATCAGCAGCATATCTTCTGCCATGTTGCGGTCCTGGATACCAAAAAACCCTTCTGAAGCATTATATGTCTCAAGGTAGTTAACTTTTGCTGAAGGCAGTATTTGCCGGAATTGCTCCCGGTAAGGGCCAAAATTAACCCCGCCATGAATGAAGAGTTCAAAATTTGGCCAAACCTCTAGCAGGTTTGATTTCCCTGTCATCTCAAGAATCCGTTTGAAAAGCAGCAAGGTCCAGGACGGCACACCTGAAATATTTGTCACATCATGCTGAATTGTGGCCGCAGCCATCATTTCGATTTTACTCTCCCATTCATCCATCAGGGCAATAGTCAGGTTCGGGGTTCGCATAAACTCAATCCAGCCGGGCAAATTCTGAATAAGAATGGCCGACAAATCACCCTGGATATACGACTCGTTGTTGACCTCCATAATTTGACGGGATCCTCCCATGGCAATTGACTTCCCGTTGAACAACCCGGTCTCAAGGTGCGTGTTGAAATAGATTGAAAGAAGGTCCTTTCCGCCTTTGAAATGACACTCCTCAAGGGCTTCCTGACTTACCGGGATAAATTTGCTTTTATCATTGGTGGTACCTGATGATTTGGCAAACCATTTGATTTCAGATGGCCACAGGATATTCTGCTCCCCCTGCCTCAGCCTGTCAATTGAGCCCTTTACTGATTCGTAATCATGGATCGGAAGGCGGCTTTTAAACTGATCAGGTGTTGTAATGGATTTAAAATCATATTGCCGGCCCCACTCAGTATTTCTGGCGGTGGAAAGTAGTTTACGCAACCATTCCGCCTGAACCTCATTCGGGTATTGCATAAACAACTCAATCTGATGAATACGCTTTTTCATCAGCCAGGAAATTACTGAATTAATTAAAGCCATAAAATAGCACTTGGTTAGGGCATCCAAAAATACTATTAAATCAATTAGCCTTTCATGGTGCAATCCAATAAATAACCTGTATTTGAAAAAAAAAGGATTTGTTACGGTATTTTTAATGTTTTCGTTTGTAAAAAGATATTATTGTTGTACTTTTGCATAACCTAACATCTGCTCCCCGACCACTGACATTGGGAACCTCAAACTAACCGAACTCTACAAATAACCATTTTCTATTTCCATGAAAATCCTTGTTTTAAACTGCGGCAGCTCGTCAATCAAGTATCAGCTCATTGAACTTTCTGAAGAAACAGACCTCATTGCAAAAGGATTACTTGACAGGATCGGATTACCAACAAGCGAACTGAGCCACCAGGCAACAGGCAAAGAGAAGTTCAAAATCGTATGTGATGTCCCGGACCACCAGGTTGGCATCAACCTCATCCTCCAGACCCTCAAAGACCCTGTTCATGGAGTTATTCAGGATGAAAATGAAATCATGGCAGTTGGCCATCGTGTGGCACACGGCGGCGAGAACTTCAAAACCAGCGTCCACATTACTGATGGCGTAAAAAAAGAGATTGAAAAGTGCATTGAACTGGCACCGCTGCACAACCCTGCCAATCTGAAAGGCATACTTTCCATCGAAGCAATCCTTCCGAATGTCCCTCAGGTTGCTGTTTTCGATACTTCGTTCCATCAAACCATGCCGGCATACTCATTTTTGTATGCGATCCCGTATGAATTTTACGAGAAATACAAGATCCGCCGCTATGGATTTCATGGCACTTCGCATAAATATGTTGCTCAGAAAGCCTGCCGGTACCTGGGCAAGGATTTCAACAATCTGAGAATCATCACCTGTCACCTGGGCAATGGATCTTCTGTCGCAGCAATTCAAAACGGAAAATCAGTTGATACTTCCATGGGCTTCACTCCCCTGGAAGGCCTCATGATGGGTACACGAAGCGGGGATGTGGACCTTGGCGTTCTCCTGTTTCTTGCCGAAAAGGAGAACCTGAGCATCGCTGATACGAACGCAATGTTTAACAAAAGAAGTGGAATCTGCGGTATATCAGGCATCTCCTTCGACATGCGCGATGTTGAGCAGGCGGCCGGAAATGGCAACGCACGGGCCCTGTTATCACTTGACATGTATGCATACCGGGTAAAGAAATACATCGGAGCTTATGCAGCGGCAATGAGTGGAGTCGACCTGATACTCTTTGCAGGTGGCATCGGCGAAAATGATGTCGATACCCGCGAACGTATCCTGGAAGGACTGGGATTCCTGGGTGTTGACTTTGACCGTGAACGAAATACTGTCAGGGGCAAAGAAGCCATCCTTACACGCCCTGGTTCACGGGTTGTATCAATGGTCATGCCAACCAACGAAGAACTCGTCATTGCTATTGACACATATAATATTGTAACAAATTCTGAATTCAAATTTTAAACAAATAAATCATGGCACCAATAAGTTTGTATATTGTAGAGGATGAGCTCATCATCGCCCACGATCTGAGGGCCAAACTTTCTGAGTTTGGATATAATGTTCTGGGTATAGATACAAAAGGCGAAAGCGCAATCGAAAGCATTGCCAGTCTACAGGAATCCAATATCGAACCCGATATTGTTATTATGGATGTTGGCCTGGCAGGCAAAATGGACGGCATTGAAGCTGCCCGGATCCTTACTGAAAACTATAATTGCGGGATAATCTTCCTTACATCAATGAATAAAAGTGAGATGTTTGCAAAATCGTTCTCACTTAAACCTTATGCCTACCTTTTTAAACCGGTTGATATTGATCAGATTCGTGCCGCCATTGAAGTGGCAAACTATCAGCGCAACCTGGAAATCACCAATGAACGGATCATCTCTGAACTTAAAAAAGAGATTGAACACCGGAAAAAAGTTGAAAAGGAGCGCAATCTCCGGCTTCAGGAGCGTATCCATGCTGAACAAAAGGTGAACCAGCTGCTTAAACAGAAACACCACATGGAACTCGACCTGATCAACAGGGAACTTGCAACTTCCTCCATTTTTATTTCGCAAAAAAATAAAATCATCGGGCTTATCAAAAAAGATATCAACCGTTTGGTAAGAAATGATAAAAGCATCACCAAGATTGAAATTGGCAGGGTGCTGAAAACGATTGATGAGAATATCAAATTTGATAATGACTGGTATCGCATCAAGGCTCACTTCGAAAAAATCCACCCCGGATTTTTTGACAGGCTGAGAAAGAACTTTCCTCAACTCACGCCAAACGACCATAAACTTTGTGCCTTGTTACGCATGAACCTGAACACCAAGGAGATTTCACATATTCTGAAAATCACTGCTCCAAGCACTGAAATCTCGCGTATCCGGCTCCGGAAAAAGCTGGAGTTGCCAAAGGGTATCAATCTCACTCAGTTCATCTGTGAAGCATAACAAAAAAAAACGCGGCGTTTGCCGCGTTTTTTTTTAAAGCTTATCAGCCATTTCATCGCTGATTTCCATGGTGTGGAAAACGCTCTGAACATCGTCATCCTCCTCAATGATATCGATGAGGCGAAGTACTTTTCGGGTTGCATCCTCATCCAGTGAAACAGTTGTTTTGGGTATGCGTTGTAAAGAAGCGCTCGCAGGCTCAATATTCAGCTTTTCAAGCTTCTTGATCATGCTGCCAAAATCCTCCATTGCCGTGGTAATTGTAAAAATATCATCCTCCAGCGTAATATCTTCGGCACCAGCATCGATTAACTCCATTTCGAAATCATCCCGATCCAGATCGCCTTTAGGCACTTCAAAAACGCCCTTTCGGTCAAACAGGAAGTTTAGCATCCCGTTCTGCCCCAGTTCACCGCCATACTTGTTGAAATATGCCCTCACATTTGACACTGTGCGCTGCAGGTTATCGGTGGTGCATTCAACAAAAATTGCAACGCCATGAGGACCTTTGCCTTCATATGTAGTCTCGTGCAAAATTGCGGCATCTTTGTCAGCGCCCTTGCTGATGGCCCGCTGGATGTTGTCCTTAGGCATGGATGCCCCTTTGGCATTGGAAATTGCGAGGCGCAAACGCGGATTGCCGTCGGGGTCAGCACCTCCCTCTTTCACGGCAATCGTAATATCTTTAATGATCTTTGAGAAGATTTTGGAACGCTTTGCATCCAATGCGCCTTTCTTACGCTTTATTGTGGACCATTTATTGTGACCTGACATAAGATTATTGTTTGTTAATTAACAATGTAAAATTAATAAAAAAAAGGATTTGCTATTAAAACGATTGGTAAATTTGGGGTCACGAAATTACAAAAATCCTCTGCTCAGGTGCTACGGTCAACCATTTTATTTTACCTTTTTCTTTTCTTCTCTTTATGGATGCTTTATGGATGTGCCAAACCTGTGAGCCCCGACGGGGGGCCAAAGGATATGAGACCTCCTGTTGTCATTGCCTGTGACCCGCCCAATATGGCCACAAAATTCACCGAATCTTCGTTCAGGATCGATTTCAACGAGTTTATCAACCTGAGAAACCCTGTTTCTGAGATCTTCATCTCTCCCCCGTTGCAAAAACCTCTGGACTCCAGGTTAAGGGGAAAATCACTGGTTGTAAAATTCGACGACAGTCTTGCTCAAAACACAACATATTCAATAAATTTCGGTTCCTCCATTGCCGATCTGACTGAAGGTAATATACTTAAAGGCTTCAATTATGTATTTTCAACAGGAGATTATGTTGACACCCTCTCCCTTCAGGGAAATCTGAAAGCAGCTTTTGACCTTAAACCTCAGAAGGATGTATTCGTTGAGTTATACCTCAACAACAACGACACGATCCAGTTTGATTCTTTACCGCTCCGGGTTGCACCATACTATATTGCCAAAACCGACGACCAGGGGAATTTCATCTTTCACAACCTGCAAAACGGAAAATTCAAACTTTTTGCGCTTTCAGATCTGAACGGGGATCTCATCTTTAACCAACCAACTGAAAAAATTGCTTTTTCAGACAGCCTTGTCAAACCTTATTACATTCCCATCCCAAGACAAATTAAAAAAGCACAGGACACATCCTTCGCAGATTCATTGCAATCACTGCCGGTTAAGGTAAAAAATGCCGACTCCCTTCATAAAGCGGATTCCATTCGCAAAGTTGATTCATTGGCTCAGGCAGTATTGAATTATCCATCGTATTCCTTGTTCCTTTTTGAAGAAAATGACTCAGTTCAGCGCCTTATGAAGGCCAGTTCCCCGGCGGAAGCTATGGTATTGATTACATTCAGGTTCCCGGCGAAAAATCTTCGCATTGTTCCCCTGAATTTTGACTCAGTGGCATCATGGTGTCTGGAAGAGCCATCCACCCGCCAGGATTCTGTCCGTCTCTGGATAACACGTCAGGATGTTGATTCCCTGGTCGCTAAAATAGTGATTGACAGCAAGGTTATTGACACCGTGCGCATAGAAATGAAAAATGATAAAAATAAATCAAAATCGTCCCAGAAAGAAAATCCGCGGCGCCTCACCATTTCAAATTCAGCTACCGGTTCAGGACTCAATTATTTTAAAAATGCCTTATTCGCTACATTCTCTTATCCGCTTATCCGCTGGGACTTCACAAAAGTTTACCTGATTGATGACAAAGACACAACCCACCCTGAAATTACATTCACAGATAGCCTGAAAAGAAAAATTCTCATCCGGTATAAGTGGCAGGAGGAGAAAAGTTATAAGCTCATGATTCCCGATTCTGTTTTCTTTGGAATTCAGGATATTACCCACGATACCATCCGCCAGGAATTTAAAACAAAGGGTGAAAAGGATTTTGGCAACCTCATCGTGATGATGAACATGGAAAAGCGACCGGGACAATACATTGTTCAGCTCATGAGCGACAATGAATCTGTAATTTATGAGTCACGGATTATCACAGGTTCAGGAAAGATCCGGTTTGACTTCATGCCTCCGGGGAAATACAAACTGAAGGCTATCAACGACCGCAACAGAAACAATCGCTGGGATACAGGCAATTACAAACTTAATATCCAACCTGAAGAGGTGCTCTATTTCCCAAAGGCAGCAGAAATCAGGGCAAACTGGGATGTGGAGGAAACATGGAATTAATGCGTCACACACTGATTGATACAATCAATCACGTTCGCCAGCACACTGGTTTTCAGGGAATATAAGATCATTTTACCATCGCGTTTCGACTCCAGCAATCCTTTGCCTTTCAGAATATTCAGGTGATGAGAGGCTGAAGCCTGCTCAATGCTCAGTCTTTCATAAATTTCAGTAACAGTGAGCTTTTTATTCTCAGTAAGCAATTCAATGATGGCAATCCGCATCGGATGAGCCATCGCACGCAGTTTACTGGCAGCAAGTTCTAGTTTTTGAATGTCAAGGTTGGTTTTTTTTATCATAGCGTGATTTGTTAGTATGGTGCTGCAAAGTTAACAAAATACATCTTAACCATATATATAAATATGTAACTTTATTCCCCGAAAACCCCGGTAAACTTAAAGTGGGTTCCATCAAACAGGCCTTTATCACTGAGTTTTATTTCCGGGATGACCAACAAAGCCATGAAGGAAAGTGTCATATAAGGTGCTCCCAGCGACGACCCCATTTCTTTAACAATCTGGTCCATTTCCTCGTATTTCCTGGCAACTTCATACCCGTCAAGGCCCGACATGATCCCGGCGAATGGCAGCGGAAGTACTCGTTTATTCACTCCATTTACCAGTGAAATGCCTCCTTTTTCAGCAATAATCAGGTTTATTGCCTCCACGATGGAATGATCATCCGTCCCAACTGCCACGATGTTATGGCTGTCGTGCGCCACACAAGATGCTATCGCCCCCCTTTTCAACCCGATATTTTTGATAAACCCAACAGATGCAGGTGATTCATTATACCGGTTAACGACAACCATTTTGAGGATATCACGTGACACATCACTGACCACATTTCCTTCAACAACAAGAGGACTGGCGTGAATTAATCCTGTAATCAGCTGTCCGTCAAATGCACTTAACACCTTAATTTGTCCTGGCTCAGGAACAACCCGGAGGCTTGCCGAACCAATTGCGCCAATATTAAAATTATTGAACGGAATCTCCCTGGTACCTTCTATCAGGGTCGTGCCACCTTTTGCAACCATTTTGCCATCCACATAAGTAGAGAGTACATTAAAATCTGCCAGATTATCCACACAGATAAAATCGGCAGGGTCGCCTGTCTGAAGCAATCCAACTTCAAGGTCATAGTGTTTAACCGGATTATACGTGCAACTGCGCAGAACATTCATCGGATCCAGGCCAAGCCCGAGTGCACGTTTCACCTCCAAGTTAATATGCCCGGCCATCAGATCATTCGGGTGCTTGTCGTCAGAGCAAAGCATCACCTGGTCAGGATACTCATCGATCAGCGGATAAAGTGTCTCGAAATTTTTCGCTGCGCTTCCTTCACGGATCAGGATATGCATTCCATACCTGATCTTCTCATGCGCCTCCTCAAGGGTAAAACATTCATGATCCGTGGAAATCCCGGCCTTTGTATACTTTTCAGCATTTTCACCGGTAACTCCGGGTGCATGACCATCAACAGGCTTGCCGGCTTTTCGCGCCAGGTCTAGCTTGGCCATCACTTCAGGATCATTGAAAAGAACTCCCGGGAAATTCATCATTTCCGATAAGTATTTTATTTCAGGCATGTTCAGAAGCTCCTTTACTTCTTCAACACCCAAAATGGCCCCGGCGGTTTCAAATGGCGTTGCCGGAACACATGACGGGGCCCCAAAATAGAATTTGAAAGGCACTTTATGCCCGTTTGCGATCATGAATTTCACCCCGGCAACACCAAGTACATTGGCGATTTCATGAGGATCGGAAACAGAGGCTACGGTACCATGAACCACGGCAAGACGGGCAAACTCTGAAGGGATCAGCATGGAACTTTCGACATGAATATGTGCGTCGATTAATCCGGGAAGAATATATCCGTTGGCCTTTACCATCTCTTTCCGGATGGCTTCAATTTTTCCATTTCGCACAACAACTGTACCCTGGAAGATGGTTTTAGCTACAACATCCACAATATTACCCTGGTGTTCAAAATAAGGCTGGTCCAACATATGAAAGAGTGTTAAGTGTTAAGTGTTAAGTTTTTGCCGGCTAGTTGGCCACAAGCTGCATCTATGTCTTTTCCACGGCTTTGCCGGATGTTTACAACCAGGTTCCTGCTTTCAAGAAAATCGACGAAAGCCCTGGTTTTATCAGGTTCTGACTTCTTAAAACCAGATCCTTTGACTGCATTGTATTCTATGATATTGATTTTAACGGGAAAACTCCTGCAAAACAGGGCAAGCTCCTTTGCATCTGCGATTGAGTCATTGAAATTTCCAAAAAGGATATACTCAATTGTAAATCTTTTTGATGTCTTTTTATGGTAGTATCTGAGTGCATCGGTTAAATCACATAACGGATGTTTCAGGTTAAACGGGATAATCTGGTCGCGTTTTGCGTCAGTTGCGGCATGCAGAGAGAGTGCAAAGTGGTACTTCGGATCATCATCAGCCATCCGCTTAATCATTTTTGGGATTCCGACACTGGATACGGTGATTCGCTGGGGCGACATTCCTAATCCTTCAGGTGAAGTGATTTTTTCAATAGCTACCAGCACATTTTCATAGTTCAGAAAGGGCTCCCCCATTCCCATGAAAACGATGTTGGAAATTCGTGTTTCCAGACTAGCGGCCTGTAATTCAGGATCATCAGCCTGTCCTCCTTTTAGTGACATTCCGGCAACCTGGTCAAAAATTTCTCCTGCAGACAAGCTTCGGGTGAAGCCAAGCTGTCCGGTTGCGCAGAATTTACACCCCAGGGCACATCCAACCTGGGATGAAATGCACACGGTTGCACGCTCCCCTGAAGGGATGAGCACCCCTTCGGTCATCAATCCGTCATGCAGCCGGAAGCCGGTTTTAACAGTTCCGTCACTGCTTTGCTGGATGATTTCAGGAACGGCAGTATGGAAAGAATAGTGATCCTGAAGCAGTGTGCGGACTTCCTTCGATAAACTTGTCATCCCTGCAAATGAGCGTCCGTTTTTTTTCCACAGCCATTCATATACCTGGGCGGCCCTGAATTTCTTTTCTCCATGAAGCAGAAAAAACTGTTCCAGTTCCAGTTTTGTCAATGACCTGATATCGGGTATGGGGCTACCACTCATCTTTTTTGACTACGGTGGGTTTCATCTTTTCTTTCATGGTGCTGATCAGTCTCTGCATGGTTGTATCAACCTGGTAGAGATATGAATCCCAGTTGGCATTATAAGCCGGATCTGTTTTATTCATCCACTTTTCGAGAGGATAGCGTGACGCCCCTTTCAGGTTAAAATCAGTGAGGGTGTAACGAAACTTATCGTCTTTCAGCTCCATTTTTATCTGGTACATCACGACGCCACCATCTCTCTGAACGCCGGAGGCTTCGTCAGTATAGTAAATCTTCATGCGTCCGACACCCTCAATTTTGCCATTTTCTTTACTCTGTACAGTATAAACAGATTGAGCATTCAGGTAATAGTAGCCGAACCATTCAATGGCCTTATCATAAAGGTATGCCGGTTTTCCCTGCTGATCAACCACTTCACGGTACATGATTTTTTTCGATTCAGGTTCGATGGGCAGGTTATACGATTTCGTTTGCCCTTGAGCAAACAACTGCAAACTCCCCATGGTCACAAACAGAAAAAAAACCTTTACAATCAAACTATGTCTCATAACAGCAAATTTTAACCATTACAATATTAGGGAAAATATAACAAAAAAGCCCTGATTTCGCAGGGCTTTTTTGAACAATGTTGTGAACGGTTAGTACATGTCACCCATTCCGCCCATGCCAGGATTCATTGGTGGCATTGAGGATTTTTCTTCCTTATGGGTTGCAAGAACACATTCGGTTGTCAGAAGCATGCTGGCGATAGAAGCAGCATTCTCGAGTGCAACACGTGCTACCTTGGTTGGATCAATGACTCCTGCCGAATAGAGGTTTTCATACACATCGGTACGGGCATTGAAACCAAAGTCATCTTTGCCTTCCTTTACCTTCTGAATTACAACAGAACCTTCGAGGCCTGCATTTTCCACGATCTGGCGAAGAGGTTCTTCGAGTGCACGTTTGATGATGGCGATTCCGGTTGTTTCATCTTCATTGGCGCCCTTTAAATTTTCGATGGTCTTCTGGGCACGGAGATAAGCAACACCGCCACCAGGGATAATTCCCTCTTCAATCGCGGCACGGGTAGCATGAAGTGCATCGTCAAAACGATCTTTCTTCTCTTTCATTTCAACTTCGGATGCAGCTCCTACGTAGATTACAGCAACACCACCTGCTAATTTTGCAAGGCGTTCCTGTAATTTCTCACGGTCATAGTCAGAAGTGGTGGTTCCGATCTGTGTCTTGATCTGGCTGATCCTGCCTGTGATCTCTTCTTTTTTACCACTTCCGTTGATAATGGTCGTGTTTTCCTTGTCGATGGTTACTTTTTCAGCCTGACCAAGGTATTGTAAAGTAGCATCTTCGAGCTTGAATCCTTTTTCTTCGCTGATTACGGTACCACCTGTAAGAACTGCGATGTCCTCAAGCATCTCCTTGCGGCGGTCGCCGAAACCCGGAGCTTTTACAGCAGCAACTTTCAGGGTGCCGCGGATCTTATTCACAACCAGGGTTGCGAGGGCTTCACCTTCTACATCTTCGCTTACGATAATAAGTGGACGGCCAGTCTGAACAACCTTTTCCAAAACCGGGAGAAGATCCTTCATCACACTTACTTTTTTGTCATAGATCAAAATATAAGGTGTGTCATAAACCACTTCCATCTTCTCGGTATCGGTCACAAAGTAAGGGCTGATATAACCACGGTCGAATTGCATGCCTTCAACAACTTTCACAGTTGTTTCAATACCTTTTGCTTCTTCGATGGTGATAACGCCTTCTTTTTTCACTTTATCCATTGCCTCGGCAATCATCTTTCCGATGAAGCTGTCATTGTTGGCGGAAATTGTAGCAACCTGCTCAATTTTCTCCATGCTGTCGCCAACCTGTTTGGTTTGAGCTTTTAACGATTTAATAACTTCTGCAACAGCTTTGTCGATTCCACGTTTCAGGTCCATGGGATTTGCACCTGCAGTGACATTCTTTAAGCCGGTGGTAAAGATAGCCTGGGCCAAAACAGTGGCAGTCGTAGTTCCGTCTCCGGCAAGATCGCTGGTTTTGGAAGCCACTTCCTTTACCATCTGTGCTCCCATATTTTCAACAGGGTCTTTCAGTTCAACTTCTTTTGCAACGGTAACTCCGTCTTTTGTTACAATCGGTGACCCATATGATTTGTCAATAATAACATTGCGGCCTTTGGGACCGAGTGTCACTTTTACGGCGTTTGAAAGTTCATCAACGCCTTTCTTCAGTGCTTCTCTTGCTTTTATGCTAAAGATGATATCTTTTGCCATTGTCTTAATTTTTTATAATATTGGTTCTTAGTTTCTTGATTGCCTGATGGGGATTAAATTACCGCAACGATATCAGATTCGCGCATAATAAGGTAATTTGCACCATCAATGGTGATCTCTGTGCCGGCATATTTTCCATAAAGCACACTGTCACCGATTTTAACGGTCATGGGTTCATCCTTTTTACCGGGACCTACCGCAACAACAGTACCTTTCTGAGGTTTTTCTTTAGCTGTATCAGGAATGATAATTCCCCCAGCTGTTTTGTCTTCAGCCGCGGCAGCTTCAACCAATACGCGGTCAGCCAACGGTTTAATCTTCACATTTGCCATTTTACGTTATTATTTAAGTTAAACATTACAATTAGTACCTTTTCATGCAGGCTGACCTGTATAGTCATAATTTATGCCAAAGAGACACCGGGTGATAAATCTGGACATTTTTTCAGTTTATTCCTGCAAATAAATAAAAATGTCAGATTGCGCTGACAATCTGACACGTTAAGACAGGTAATACAGTCCGGGATAATACTATTTCTTCTGAGCAGGAGGCGCCTGAAAGTCCTGAATGGGTGCAGTTTTACTTTCGTCGATCTGCTTCTGAATTTCGCTCTGGGCTGCATCAGCTTTTCCCTGGGATTTTGGAATGACAAAAATGGAAAAGAGGCTTAAGACCAACAGGGTCAGGGCCAAAGTCCAGGTTGTTTTTTCAAGGAAATCGGCTGTTTTACGAACACCCATGAACTGATTCGATGAAGCGAAATTTGATGCCAGCCCTCCGCCTTTGGAGTTTTGTACTAATACTACCAACACCATCAAAACACAGACGATCAGGATGAGAACGGAGATTAAAATGTATAGACCCATTTTGATTTACAATTTACGATTTACGATTTTATAATTTCTGAATAACCCAATTAACCCTTCAGGTATTGAGCTTTTCAATTTGGGCTGCAAAGTAACGACTTTTTTCTTGATTAATCAAGGATAATTTCTCATAAATATGTATGGCTTTCCGGATATTGCCTTGCTGGGCATACAATTGCGCCAGAGTTTCACTCACAATCTCCTCTTCATCGAAGTTGCTTCTGAATGAACTGTCACCGGGATCAAAAAAAACAGCCTTTGGTTTGGAGATCCTAGGTTCATCCTGGATGAATTTTTCGATCAACGAAGCCTTTGACTTAGGTGAATCCGGAGGTGCACCGGAGGTATCAGGATCGATGTCCCCGGAACGATCAACTCCCGATTCCATCTGGGTTACATGCTCCCGTTTTTTCTCTCCATCAATTTCTGCCAGTCTCTTTTTTACAATCGCCAGAAGTTCCTCCTGGGTCAATCGTTCATAAGCGGCCGGTACTTCTTCTGTTTCCTTTATCCCAAACCGGTCAGGTTCAATCATTGGTTCCGGAGCAGGATGGGCCGTTTGGGGCAGTTGAGCTTCAACATCTTTTTTTGCCCGGCCAATCAACTCTCTGAGGATGCTGCGATCACCCGCATAAACTGAAGCCTTCTTCAACTGATCACCATAACGGTGGCTTTCTTCAATAAATAAATTACAGGCAAGCAGAAGCTGTCCTGACTGGCAATAGGGGTAACGCATTACAAGATCCTCAAGTTGCATCGAACGCTGGTCATTAGCCATCCCCGGATGCTCTATCAATTGTAAAAATTGCTGACCGGTCATGCTTTATATATCATTTCATAAATGAATTACCAGTTGACAACCGCCTTGTTGAAAATATCCTGAACCAGGTCGTCAGTAATCTCCTTGATGAGCCCTTCCTGAACAGATGAAAGGTTAAATGAGCTTGAATAATCACGGTAACGCGAAAAAGTCACATCCCAGTTTTGTTTCGTATCTGTTTTATTGGAAAATTTCACATTCACTGAAATTGTCAGGCGGTTCAGGGCTGCGGTTTCATTTCCCTGGATAGCTACCGGTACAACTGCATATTGGTTGATGGATCCTTCAAGGTTCAGATCGCCTCCCCGGTCAACCAGAACAAGGTTTGTTTGCGAAGTAAAATAGTTGCGCAATGCATCTGTAAAGGTCCGGGACAGGGTAGGCACAACCAATCCGGCATTGTTGGGGATATATCCTATTGAAACGGTTTTAACATTTGGCGAGATGGAAGCACCTGTAAACGAATAGCTCATCCTGCAAGATGAAACAGCAACGAACATCAGCACAATGAGCAGGGGGGTAATCCATTTCAATGCTGAGAATCCCGGACAATGATGTTTTTTTCGAATCAACACAAGTTCAATTGATTCCCAAAGGTAGGGATTATTCTTCGATGTCATACTCCTTGATCTTCCTGTACAGGGTCCGCTCAGAGATGCCAAGTTCATTCGCAGCATCTTTACGCTTCCCCTCATGTTTGGTAAGAGCCCGCTTAATAAAATCGATCTCTTTTTTCACAAGGGAAAGGGACTCTTCTACCTCCTCCGGCACCTGGATTGGTTCATGCTCCAAAAATTGTTTTCCATGGTGATGAACGATGATTGGCTGAGATGGCTCCTTTGCCTCGTCAACATCCTTGTAAAGCCTTTGGATGAGATGGGTGTTTTCGCCCAGGCTGTTGCTGTTATCATTTTCGCTCCGCATAAGATTCATGACCAGTTGCTTAAGGTCATTCATGTCTTTTTTCATGTCAAAAAGAACCTTGTAAAGCAATTCACGTTCATTGAATTTGGTTGAATCTTCACCTTTATAAAGAACCGGAAGTTCACTGGATTGGCCTTGCGGCATATATTTAATCAACGTTGCCCCATCGATCACCCTGTTTTTTTCTATGATCGATATCTGTTCGGTAAGATTTTTCAGCTGGCGAATATTTCCCGGCCATCTGAAGTTTCTGATTACCTGCTGCGCTTCATCATCCAGTTGAATAGCCGGCATTCTGTATTTTTCGGCGGCATCGGAGGCAAATTTCCTGAATAAAAGGTAAATATCATCTTTGCGCTCGCGCAATGGCGGAACGAGGATCGGAACTGTGTTCAAACGATAGTAAAGGTCCTGCCTGAATTTTCCGTTGGCAATGGCATCAGGAATATTCACATTGGTTGCACCAACCACGCGTACGTTGGTTTTCAAAACTTTTGAAGAGCCAACCCGCATGAATTCCCCGGACTCCAGCACCCGAAGTAACCTCACCTGTGTACCCAACGGGAGTTCAGCAACTTCATCCAGGAAAATTGTCCCTCCGTCAACCACCTCGAAATAACCTTTGCGCGCCTCATGAGCACCTGTGAAGGAGCCTTTTTCGTGCCCGAACAGTTCTGAATCAATCGTTCCTTCAGGAATGGCTCCGCAATTTACCGCGATATATGGCCCGTGTTTCCGCGCGCTCAGCTGATGAATGATTTTCGGAAAAAACTCCTTCCCTGTACCACTTTCACCGCTGATCAGCACAGTAATGTCGGTTGCTGCTACCTGGCGGGCAATGTCAATGGCACGGTCAAGAACCGGTGAGTTGCCAATAATGCCGAAACGTTGTTTAATTGCCTGAATATCCATGGGAAAGATTACCTGAGTTGTGCATTAAAACTGGCAGTCATGGCACGAAGGATTTTATCCATGGCTTTATCGATATCTTTATCTGTGAGGGTTTTATCCTCATCCTGAAGGATGAGACTGAGGGCATAAGACTTCTTCCCTGGTTCAATTTTTTCACCTTCATATACATCAAACAGGCCCATCTTTTTCAGCAACTTCCGTTCTGTCTGAAAGGCAAGCTTTTCAATCTGTGCAAAAGTAACCTCGTGATCGACCAAAAGTGCGAGATCACGCCTGACCTCCTGGAATTTTGGAACTCCCGTAAACTTCAGATTCTTCCCGGGGATCAATGAAAACAGGAGATCCCAGTTTACCTCTGCAAAACAGACCGGCTGTTTGCAATCGAACGATTTCAAAACCTGGGGGCTTACAGAACCAATAATGAAAATTGTCTTCTCATGGAGGGAATACTGTAAGCCATCCATGATATGCATCGACCTGAATGACTTCACGGCCCAGTGTTCCCGTGAGATTGACAATTTATCACAGATAACCTCCAGAAAGCCTTTCAGATCATAAAAATCCACAGGTTTATCCGATGCATTCCAGTTCTCAGGATATGACCTGCCTGTCATGATGACCGCAAGATGTTTCTCTTCGTGGTATCCTTCGACAGGATCATTTTTCGTTGAACCTGTTGAATAAACCCTTCCGAATTCAAACATTTTCAGATCCGTAACCTTGCGATTCTGATTATAAACAACGCTTTCAAGTGCACCAAAAAGTAACGTCTGTCTCATTACATCCAGGTCCCGGCTAATCGGGTTCAGCATTTTCACAGATTGTTCAACAGGATAATCAGTATTGCCGGTATAATAAGTCGATCTGGTAAGCGAGTTATTCATAATCTCATTAAACCCGTTAGCAGCCAGAAAGTCTGCAACAAGGTTTTGGATTTTCTCAGGATCAGGCCTGGTTGTATAGGAGATTGAAGCCCTGATTTCATCATGGAGCTCAATATTATTGTAACCATATATTCTTAAAATTTCCTCAATTACATCGGCTTCCCGGGTTACATCAACTTTGAAACCCGGTATTTCCATGCGGATTCCCTCCTCCTGGTCTATGCCATCAAGCAGAACTATTCCAAGATCAAGGAGGATGCTTTTCACCACATCGCGGTTGATCTTCTTTCCTATAAGCCGGTCGAGGTTCCGGTAACTGAGGGTGACAATTCCGGGCAGAAGCGGGGTTGGATAAACGTCTACGATTTCAGAAGAAATTTCACCACCGGCAATCTCCCTGATCATCATGGCTGCACGTTTGAGTGCATAAACTGTAATATCAGGGTTCGTTCCACGCTCAAAGCGGAATGAAGCATCAGTTTGCAATCCATGAAATTTAGAACTTTTCCTGATATGCCTTGGATCAAAATAGGCACTTTCAAGGAACACACTGGTGGTTTCTGCTGTCACTCCTGATTTTGCACCACCAAAAACGCCTGCGATACACATCGGCTCCTCCCCGTTACAGATCATCAGGTCATTTTCAGAGAGTTCCCGTTCAATGTTATCCAAGGTCAGAAACTTCGTGCCTCCGGGATATTTCTTTACGATCACCTTATTTCCTGCGATACAGTCTGCATCAAACGCATGAAGCGGCTGACCGAGTTCCATAAGGACAAAATTGGTAATGTCCACGATGTTGTTTATCGGACGTAATCCAATGCTTGTCAGCCTGTTTTTAATCCAATCGGGTGACTCGGCAACATGAATACCAGAGATGGTAATGCCGGAATAGCGCGGGCATGCTTCATGGTCCTCGACCACGACATCAATATGCCGCTTATTATGATCAACGGTAAATGCCTTAATATCGGGAAGAAGAACCTGCTTCCGCCCGGCGGATACCGGCACCTCCTGTCCAAAATTATTCGCAACAGCAACCAGGTCGCGTGCTACACCAAGGTGTGCGGATGCATCTACCCGGTTGGGGGTAAGACCGATTGTAAAGGTAATATCCTCTTCTATTCCGAAATATTCGCTTGCAGGCATTCCAACAGGAGCAGACGGGGATAACACCAGGATTCCGTCGTGGGAGGTTCCTACCCCAAGTTCATCTTCCGCACAGATCATGCCCTCAGAAACTTCGCCCCTGATTTTCGTTTTTTGAAGTGTAAGCTCCTCATCCTTAATATAAAGTGTAGTTCCAAGTGTTGCCACCGCCACTTTCTGCCCCTGTGCGACATTGGCAGCACCACACACGATATTTAAAGCAGTATCAGCTCCGACATCGACCGTGGTGAGGCTGAGGTGATCAGAATTGGGATGTTTCCGGCAGGTTAACACCTCTCCGACAACAACGCCTTTCAGTCCGCCTTTAACCGACTGGAATAGTTCCTGGCTTTCAACTTCAAGTCCACAGCCGGTTAACATTTCCGCCACCTTGTCAGGCATGAGATCAAGATCGTGATATTGCCTGAGCCAATTATATGAAATCTTCATTTGAATTTTGGATTAAAAGGGCAAAATTAGCAATAATTACCTTACAAATTAAGAGATGAGACCCCAATTTTGCTGCTTTTTGTCCATATTGCGAAGGTGATGTGCCAGAATGTCATTTTCTTTTTTTGACAGGGTGGGGTCCTTACTGATGACCTCGGATGCAACACTCCGGGCATATTTCAATATTTTTTCATCCTTAACGATATCTGCGATGCGTAAATCCATGATTCCGCTCTGCTGGGTTCCCTGGAGATCGCCGGGACCGCGAAGCTGAAGGTCGGTTTCTGCAATTTCAAACCCGTCATTGGTCCGCACCATGGTCGAGATACGCTTTCGCGCCTCGGCTGAAAGTTCATAACTGCTCATCAGGATACAGAAAGACTGATCTCCTCCCCTTCCAACCCGTCCACGTAACTGGTGAAGCTGTGACAGGCCAAACCGTTCAGCATTTTCGATGACCATCACCGATGCATTTGGAACATCCACCCCAACCTCGATTACAGTTGTTGCAACCATAATCTGCGTTTCCTTGTCTAAAAAACGTTGCATTTCTCTATCCTTTTCTGCCTGCTTCATCTTGCCATGTACCATGCTTACTGAAAACCGGGAAGGCGGAAACACCCTTACAATGGCTTCGTACCCATCTGACAAGTTCTTCAAATCGAGGGTTTCAGACTCCTGGATTAATGGAAAAACAATGTAAATCTGCCGGCCTTCAAGAATTTTTTCAAGGATAAAACTGAACACCTTTCCCCGCTGAGGTTCGTACAAATGTTTTGTGACAATAGGTTTTCTGCCTGGCGGCATTTCATCAATAACAGAGGTATCAAGATCACCATAAAGGGTCATGGCAAGTGTACGCGGAATCGGCGTTGCCGTCATGACAAGAATGTGCGGGGTCACCACATTCTTTTCCCAGAGTTTGGCACGCTGGGCTACTCCGAAACGATGTTGTTCATCGATCACCACCAGCCCAAGCCTTCTGAAGACCACATTTTCCTCAATCAGTGCATGGGTTCCTATAAGCAGGTGGATTGTCCCGTTTTGCAATCCCTCATGAATACCAAGACGTTCAGCCTTTTTGGTTGATCCGGTAAGTAATCTGACAACCACATCAAGCCCTGTCAGCATCCCGGAGATGGTATTATAATGTTGCCTGGCCAGGATCTCTGTCGGGGCCATCAGGCAACTCTGGTACTCGTTATCCAGGCCGATAAGCATGGTCATCAATGCCACAAGGGTTTTCCCGCTGCCAACATCTCCCTGGAGCAGCCGGTTCATCTGGTTTCCTGAGCCAAGATCCGCCCTGATCTCCTTAATTACCCTTTTCTGTGCATTGGTAAGTTCAAAGGTGAGATGATGGTGATAAAACTGGTTGACATACTCCCCTACCCTTAGAAACTTGTGCCCTGCATGCTTTTGCAATCTGCCATAGCGTTGTCGGGCCAGCCTGAGCTGAATGTAAAACAACTCTTCAAATTTCAACCGGGTCTGCGCCTTTTTCAGTAATTCCGGACTTTGTGGAAAATGAATATTAACAAATGCATCCTGCCTGTTTATCAACCGGAGACCCTGTAAAAGTTCATGGGTCAGGCTTTCGGGCATGACAAATTTATCGTTCAGCAGAATATTCCTGACAAGCTTGCCGATCCCTTTATAATCCAACCCCTTGGATTTCAATTTCTCCGTAGAATTATATATTGGCCGGATGGTTTCACTAATTGGCAGGGCGAGAGTGGTGGGTATCTCAAGATCCGGATGCGAGATATTCCAACGTCCGTTAAATACAGTTGGCTTGCCAAAAATGACATATTCCTGCTGCGGCGAAAGCATATCCAGCACCCATTTAATTCCCTGGAACCAAACAAGGTCAATTTCGCCGGTTGAATCCCGCACCGTAGCAACCAAACGCTGATGATATGCTGTACCCAATGTTTGAATGTGAACTACTTTTGCCTTAATCTGCACAAATGAATTATCATCCCTGATATCAGATATCTGGTAAAATTTGCTCCTGTCAACATATCTGAAAGGAAAGAATGTAAGCAGATCTCCAAACGTATGAATATTCAACTCCTTATTCAGCAGTAAGGCCCTGGACGGGCCAACACCTTTAAGGAATTCTACAGGGGTTTCGAGGAATGATGAAATCATAACGAATGAACAATCAGGTCAACACAAATATATAGCATTTGTGCAAGGAATAAAGCATAAAGCACCGCGTATTTACAACAGAGGCTGTCTCATTGAGTTGAGACAGCCTCTGCCAGGAATTTTAAAGGACCCTAACCCAGGATCCGTTTGTCAGATTAATATTCCCAAAGGTTTGATTCAAATTCGTAGAGATTGTTTTTCGCCTTTTCTGATTCGAGCAAGGCATCCACTCCGGTTGCATAGTCATTTATCTGGCGGTCATACACATTCTCCTCCTTATAAACATAGCTTGAGAACATCCTCTTCATGAACACATCATCGTATGTCATTCTGCCGGCAGATCCGTTTTTCAGGTTGAACATCTCATTTTTAGCAAAGAGGTTGCGGCATTCCGGGAAATAAATCCAGAAAAGGTTCTTCTCAAAACGCTTTTCCCCTGTGTTTTTATCAATGACATCCACGACCGGGCATATTCCAAGAATTCTCACCTCTACCAATGATCTCTGACGGTCAAGATAGAAATCCTCTTTTATTTTCAACTTTTTAACATTCGATGGGTCAAACTCCGTTTTGATAAGCGTATCAAAAAAAATATCCGGATTATCAGGTCTGGGTAATTTAACAGTGTCGGCTGTTTCGAGCTTATCCAAAAGCTCTTTGTATGTGAGAGGAACTAAAAATTGATCTGATTCGCCAGAATATGCGGTCACGGTACCCTCTTTCAAACCATCCATAATAATCTGAACAAAACTGCGCCAGCTGTTCTGGGGTTTTTCCGGGAAGTAAAAAGGCTGATTCATCTTTTCTCTCAAATCCATAATGCGCCAGATTCTGCGAGTCCAAACCACATCCGCCTCACGCAGATACGGATAGGGAATCGGCTGGACCTGTGTGATCGCAGTTTTATCATACACACCATCCCTGGGCGGACCCTCAAGGATTTGTGAATAGGATGTAAGGCTCAATCCCCACAAACAAGCGGTGAACAGAACCAGGAAAAGTGCTTTTTTCATATTACCTCCTTATGAATAATATCAATTCAATTTCAAACTAAGACTGGTGTTTACCTTGCGCGTTCCGTCAGGACCCTTGGCATATATTTCATCAAACCAGATACGCTGGCCTTTGCGTGCATTTTTAATCTGCCTGACAATTTCATCCGTAAGACGGTTACCCTGAACTTTGGTGTCATTTCCTTCTCCGGCAGCTGTTGACGTAGAAAATGTAAAGGATGTTACGGTATATTTGAGGTCGAAATCAAAACCTGCTGGCATTTCCGGAACCAAAAAAGGGCTGGCCATTAATAAACTTTTCGAAATAAAACCTTCATTTTTCCCGGCGATTTTAATCAGAGGATCAGGAACGGTTTTCAGCCTGAACTTATAAGAACCCATACTCTTTGATTTTCCCGAGAACACAGCATTTACACTGATAACTGCTTCGCGCGCACCATTGGAAGTCAGACCGGATACAACCCATTCCTTTCCTTCCTGCCGGATATTTCCTACAGAAATGGAAGGAACAATTTTTTCGGGGCTGCCCGGCACACTGATTTCAACAGGATTATCAACCCCAATATAAAACACATTCATTTTACTGGGTGAGATAGTAATAGCCGGCCTGGCTACGATGAACTCATCTTTAAAATGGAAAACCATGGTATCACCCAACGGGCTGACTACTTTTATTATACCAGCGAATTTTTTCAGTCCTTCAGCAGATCCGGCCAGTTTCAATGTGACCAGTCCTTGCGAACCTTCAAGGGAAGTAGCGTTTTTGAAATTTCCCGGTGTAAGAGTGTCAGCACCCAGGGTATATCGCACATCCGGATTTTGCTTGGTATCATAAGCCCCAACAAGAATTTCAGCCTGGTATTCATCCCCGATAAAGATGTAACTGCTTCTTGGAATAACCTTTGCCTGGATCCTGTCAAATTTAAAATTCAGCGCATCAATTGATCCATACAGTTGATTTACAACATCAAATTCGACATTATAAACTTCCGCTTTGGTTTTATTCAGAATGGTGACGGTTGCTGCGAGGATCGTCCGGTAGAAGTTATGCATTTCCCAGTTTTGCTTCTTTCCGTCAGCGTCATAAAATGGGCCTTTTGTATCCATGCCAGTTTTAATAGTTGCCCTGAATTTTGGGTCAACCAGTTCAAGCATTTCTTTTTTAAAGTTTTCAATTTTATCCTTGAGGATTTTTGCTTCACCATCAGAGCCATCCGGTGAACTTCCGATAAAATACCTGGTGGCTTCATTATAACTTTCCTTCCGCTTGGCATTGCGAAGGTTCAGCTTCCTGGCTTCTTCAATCGAGGCCAGTCCGTCGGTACGCATAACAACAACATACTTGATGCTGTCAACATATTTCGCCAGTTTATCAGATAAAAGATGCGCCTGCTGCGCTTTTTCCCAATACGGACCAACCTTATTGGGGTTCAGCTGGTATTGGATTTTAAACTTTGAATAGGTATTATCCAGCTTCTTCGAGAAGTTTTCGTTGGTGGTCTCCATACTTTCGTTAACAAGTATGAATGCATCAATGATCTGCTTCGAGACGTTTAATGCGAGCAATGCAGTAAGAACAAGATACATCATCCCGATCATCTTCTGCCTCGGTGTCTCTTTATATCCAGCCATCTAGTTTTATATTATGTTAATATGAGTGATTCCTAAATTATTTTCCACCGACACTCATTGCCGAAAGCATATTGCCATAAACCTTGTTAAGGGAAGCAATATTTTTGGTCAGATTGTCCATTTCAGCTTTGAATTTTTCGGTATTGGCCATGGAATCACTCAGGTTAACAGCGAATTTATTCATGACAGTGTTGAACTTATTGGTATTTTCCATCTGCTGGTTTGAACCTTGCAGGTGCAGTTCATAAAGTGCATTTAATGCGGAAAGATTTGTGGAAATACGCTGGAGTTCCTTGTTATATGCAGCTCCGCCTGTAGCAGAAGCATTAATGGTTTCAGCTGTTTTAGAAAGCAGCGTGGCCGACTCATTGTATTTCTCAATAAATTTATTGGCCGATGCGGCGGCATTCACGATACTGGCACTAAATGCCTTGCTTGCATTCACATCCTCTTTAAGGGATTCACTCACTTCGGCAAACATCGTCGAAAGGGTGGCGGCACTTTTAGCGGTGGATTTGATATGTGTTAATTGATCGGTAGAAGCCTGAACATTCAGGTCAAGTGATTGAGCTGTTTTACGGTAGGATTCAGACAATACGGTTGCGGATTCGGTAGCACTCTTCATGGTATTCACATACTTGTCGTTGGCCAGTGAAGCATCAGCCACATTCGACAACTTCGAAGTTGTTTCTGAAAGATTTGTCAGTCCCGCACCGAGGCTTGCAATAAGTTCAGGGCCGATTTTTGCTTTTTCCAGCATCTTATCCAATTCCTGGGTAACTGAATCCTTTGCACCAAAAACTTTACCTGCTTCAGGATCACCCTCATGGTAAATTCCTGCCAATTGCGGATAAACCAGACTCCAGTCAGGCTCAACGTGGGGCGGCTCAAAAGCTGAGAAAAAGAAGATAAGTGATTCCGTACCCAAACCGATGATCAGCATGGTGTCAGCTCCGGTGTAGTGGTTTATTTTAAACAACGCACCAATGATCACGACAGCGGCACCCCAGCCATATAATTTGGACATGAAATTCTTATAGCCCTTAGTTTTTACAAGATCGAGTAAAGCCATAGTTTGAAAAGATTAAATATGAATGAATTATAAATAATGAATGTACTATCTGTAAACTTTGGAAGCCCTGGCTGGATTATCATCACGCTGGCGGCCAAGAAAATTCTGAACACACCGGAATCCGATATAACATTTGGATGTGTCCTGGTATTCATAAGCCCGGGTTGAAACACGAAGGAAATAAGCAACATCCTTCCATGAACCTCCGCGTGTGACCTTTCTTTTTAATGCAGGCGGGTCGGTGTCTTTTGCGTTGTATTTGTAATCAGGATTCAAATCCCATGAGAAGTTATAGGATGAAGGATGGAAAGCAGTTACAGTCCATTCGGCCACGTTACCTGCCATGTCGTACAGGCCATAATCATTTGCTGGATAATGTGCGACAATAACCGTTGTTGCACCTCCGTCAGCGATATAATCACCCCTGATGGGTTTGAAGTTTGCCAGGAAACAGCCTTTATCATTCCGGGTGTAAGGACCGCCCCAGGGATATGGATTCGCATCATAACCTCCACGCGCTGCCCATTCCCATTCTCCTTCAGTCGGCAACCGGAAGTCACTGATATAGGTCTCCCCTTTTTTACCATTCAGCGAACTGTTCTTGAGTTGGGTACGCCAGATACAGAACGCATTGGCCTGCTTCCAGTTTATGCCAACCACAGGATAATTGTCATACGCAGGGTGCCAGAAATATTTTTCGGTACTCGGATCATTGAAAGAATAGGCGTAATCATGAATCCAGCAAAGGGTATCCGGATAAACATTAATTACCTCCTTGCGAACATATACCGACCGGTCTTTTAAACCTTGCGGGCGGTTGGCCAGACTTGCCTCTTTGGGGTCAGGCTGGGCAGAATAATCCTTACGGGACGCAGCTTTCAGGTCAACAAAATAGTATTCAAAATAGAGTTTACGGGTATCAATCTCTTTTCTTCTGAAATAGCGCTCATTTTCAGGAAGGTACAACTGTGCCAGGGCATCGCGAACATCCTGCTGCTCTGAATTCCACTCAAGTTTGCTTTCCCAGTTCAGATAAGGGGGATCAAACTGCTCTCCGGTTTTTTTATTCTCCGAAATGAAATAGAGTTCAGGTTTTGTCTCTCCAAGTATCCTGCGGGCAATGGAATCCCTTACCCAATAGACAAACTGACGATATTCATTGTTGGTTATTTCCGTCTGGTCCATGTAAAACGCCGAAACGGTTACCGTTTTGGGGTTATTCAGCTGTGCATAAGGCATATCTTCATCACTTACGCCCATGGTATAGCATCCCATAGGTACGTAAACCATGCCAAATGGATCAGGTGAATAGTATCGCTTCCGGTTTTTTACGCCCGTAAGCTCACCATTTCCCGAGTTACCGCAACTTGCCAGAAAGATGAACAGTGCGAAATAAATGAGCAGTTTTTTCATTTGTTGGGTGATTAATAGATGAAAAATAACGCTACGTATTGAGTTTTATTTTGTTAATCTTCAGTTTTTCAATACAAAACGGCAAATTTACTCTTTTTATTTTATAAGAAACGTGTATTCCTGTAACTTTTCCTGAATTTATCGGTGTCGATCTTGAAGCAATAATTCACCAAAATTTCCAGTCCGCCACTATTATAACTATGCATTGCAGAGGTGCTTATGTCATAAGCCACGCCGATTTGCACACCTTTGACAATAACACCTGCCAATATCGAAACGGCATCCTGCAGGCGATAGCCCAATCCTCCATAAAATTTATTGCTGTACATGAGCAAAGCGCTTGCATTTAACTGAAAAGCAGCTCCGTCAAACATAAACTGGGCAGAAGGAAGCAGCTCGAAAGCCGGATGATTCGGAAGAATATACTGGTATCCTCCGTTAAGGTAATAGGTCCGCCGCAACTGAT
>CAIYJU010000158.1 GCA_903926565.1 uncultured Bacteroidales bacterium | reverse complement strand
CCTTAGAAAAAATCATCGAGCAAAGCGCATCCATTGCCGTCAAAGAATTCAAAAAAGCGGAAATGCAATTTGAAGGGATTGGGTCTGTTTAATTTTTATCTGGGTGTAGCGCAGCTTGGCTAGCGCACTTGCATGGGGTGCAAGGGGTCGGAAGTTCGAGTCTTCTCACCCCGACTTAATTCAGATCATAAAACCTTGATTATTAAGTTAATCAAGGTTTTTTTTCTCACCCCGACTAATAAACACAAAAGAGGGCGTCCCAAAAGGTCGTCCTCTTTTTTTTCTTGCCCTCAGGCCGGGCGGCCTCGTCACCGCATCGCGGCTACGTTTGGGTCAATACTACAATCTGGTCAAAAAAAGCAAACACTGATCGCCCCAGCCAAGGCCGCTCATACGGTGACTGGTGATTCGCCAAGTAAAAAAAAGGGTGAAGTTGCCAAGAAATGGTCTTAGCAGGACCATTTTTTTAGATTATGAGCAATACTGAGCAGTCCGACTTCAATTTCGACTTTATCACAGCCGCTGAGCATAAATCGCTTGAAGCCTTTGTTATATTTTATGTTGCCAAAAACAGGTTCTACATCCCATGGACGTTTCTTTCGGTGCTTGATTCCTTCTTCACTAAGTAATAAGGCCCGGGCTTCTGCTTTGAGCAACCTGAGTTGATGATTCACCTTGATGACCCGATTACCGGTATTTTCATGACACATCGCACGTAGTGGACACCCCTGACAGTTCTGAGCCTGATAACATGTATAGGATTGTATAAATCCATCATGATTCGTCTGTGTTCTATTCCCGATTCGTCTCATTGGTTGGCCCATAGGACAATAATAGCAATCCGTTTCAGCATTATAATAGAGCTTGTCTGCAACAAAAGGATGCTTCTTGTCAATGCCATTCTGATCCTTGTCAAAGTAATTGTCTTTTACAAATGCCTGGATATATTGTTCTGCTAAGAACTGATAGTTTTGCTCTGAACCATAGCCTGCATCTGCAGTTACTGTTGCTGGCATTTGCCCATATAATTTGTTGAACCCTTGCAGATGAGAAGATAATGTCTTGGTATCAGTGCGGTTTTGATGAATACTGTAATTTAAGATAAATTGATCTTGCGTTGATATCTGCCAATTATATGCTGGCTTGAGTTGTCCGTTGAGCATGTGATCTTCTTTCATGCGCATAAACGTTGCATCAGGATCTGTCTTGGAGAAGCTATTGCGACCATTAAGGATTTTCTCTTGAATATCGTACCGATCAAGCGATTCCGGCCAGTTCCTGGCTGCATATTTTAACTTTTGGATGACCTTCTTGCTGACTGGTTTATCTTTCAGCGCTTCATTAATTTTGTTGATTGTATCTGTAACTTTCTGAGAATCTATCTGTTCAAAGGAAGCGGGTGTTGTGTCCTGAAGTTCTTCATTTGCAATTGTTTGTGTATAATCCCATAGTTCTTCTAACTGTTTCTTGATTCTTTCTTTACTCGTTTTAATGGCTTTACCCCATACGAAGGTGTAACGATTTGCTTTGGATTCGATCTTGGTTCCATCGACATACACTTCTTTAAGAGTTACCAAACCTTCGACAACCAACAATTCAACAACCTTTCCAAATACCTGTTTGAGAACACCTTTTAACCGTTCACTACGGAAACGATTGATGGTATTATGATCTGGAGTGTTCATCCCCGATATCCACATAAAATGGATATTCTCCTTTAAGGTGGCTTCCATTCTGCGAGAAGAATAAATGTTGCTCAGATAGGCGAAGACAACAACCTTCAATAACATACGCGGATGATAACTCGAAGTCCCTCCACCTTTGTACTTGACAAACAAAGGATCAATATCGACTCGGTCAATGACCTGATTTACAATACGTACAGGATGATTTACATCAATCATCTCTTCCAGGGATGGAGGAATCAGCATGATCTGATTCTGAGCGTATTCTTTGAACTTAACTTTTGTACTCTTTATCGTTTCCATACTGCAATATAATCATATCTTGCAGATATACAGAACATTACGCCATTTACTTATACACAAGTTGTTAACAATCTGGGTGATAACTCATAATAGCGATAAATCCCGTTAGGGATGAAATATGGGTAGCAGGTGATTGGGGAAGGGGTATTTCGTCCCGTACGGGACGAGATAGAAACCGATCACCACAAGCCTACCCATATTAAGTGCCTAAAGGCACAATGCTGGCAATTCTTAGGACCTAATGCAAAAAAGAGGCTGCCTCAGTCTTTTGAGACAGCCTCTTTTTTAGTTGATGAGGATCAATAATGTTGAGCGGATTGTTTATTACCGTAATACGCCGGATCATTTAGGGAGGCTTCTGTTTGTTCAGTAATTTAAAAAGAAGTTATCTCCAATCCAGATAATTAACAGGAGGATGCCAAGAAAGATCACCTGCGGTCGGGTGGAGAATTTTTTTTGATTCAGTTTTGTGATATGAATGTTGTAGTATTTATTCCTGTGGTCGAGGAGGGGGATGGCCACAAACCCATAACATAACAGGAAGGCACGCCAGAAAAAATTGGTGAACGGCCAGTTGAAGAACAGGAGAATCAGCAGCCCGTAAATCCAGGGCCGGTAATATACATATTCAAGGAAGGTCCTCTGGCTGGGGGCGATATCCAGGAATGCAGAGGTGTACGAAGTTTTGAGAAAGAGCCATTGCCAGTGACGTCGCAGAAGAACAGCGATCATGAAAACGGTCAGGGCAATCGCCCCACGGGCAATGTAGCTGCTTGTAAACCAGTGAAACGCAATACCGAAGCCATCGTAAAAAAACACACCGGCAACCATGCTGCAGGGCAGGATGTTCACGAGCATAAATGTGAGCCAGGTCAGGGCCAGCTTTGTTTTCCAGCCAGCCATCCTGATGTGTCCCAGCACAAACAGCAAAATGAATCCGATGGCCGACAAGATCACGGGCCCAGAACCGAAGATGAAATATATCTGGTCTTCGGCCCATTTGCTTTCTGAGGAATAATTTATAGTAAACAGGCTGCTCTGAAAATAGACTGAATTTGAACTCAACAGCCATACCGTGTATTGGTTCAGTAAAAACTGAACCAACAGGGCTGAAAATACAAAAAGTAAGGTGGAAAACAGGCTCACGTCAAGAAGGGCACGTTCTGAAAACGGCCCTTCCAAAGGCTTAGGGAGCGGTTTACTTCTCCTTCGGTGTAGAAGGCTCAATTTCCTGCCGCCTGCTTCCTGTTTTGTATCACTTTGACCAGTTTATATACGCCAAAACCGGCCGCAAGGGTGAGTGCAACATACAATCCCCCGTCGATCGGAGCTGTGTTGCCGCCAGGCTTCCTGTTTTCATTGCCGCCATTGTCTGACGGCGGCAATGGTGCCTGCGACAACCCGATTTGGGCAATTGCCATGAAACAAACGATGAAGAGCGTGAAGAAGAGGGGTTTGATATTTTTTTTCATGATGCGAAATGTTATAGATTTTTCATCTGGATGAAGACCTGGTTAGCGAAGGAATACTTTGGCAACTACAACCTTTGATCCGGTGATCAGTCGTACCACGTAGTATGCGGTAGGCAGGTAGGGGGTGGTCTTATACATTCCTGTGGTATTGATCTCTTCTGTCAGCAGTTTCTGGCCGGAGAGGTTGAATAGCTCCAGGGTTGCTCTCCCCGGGTTGCTGATATAGAGGGTTTTTTCCCATGTGTAAATTCCGTTGCTGCCGTTGGTGTTCTCCCCGATGCCGACATGGCTGAACGTAAGCAGGAAGCGGCCGGGCAAATCGCCGGATTCGGAGGTGAAAGAATAGACAGGGTTCATTGTCAGATCCTGGGATGCGTTTGTTTTCAGGTCGTTCAGGAGAACCGGGCCGGTTACGTTTGCGATCGTTGTTGCTTCGATGGTGAAATTCACACCGTCGTTTTTGATGAAGTCAAACGGCACCATGATCGTGCCGCTCAGATCGGGCAGGGTGTTGGTCGAAAGCTGGTCATCGCCGGCCACCGAGTAAAACTGTGGTGCATATCCTGTGAGGAAGTGGGAGTCGAACTCAGGGTCGAAACCGGTGGTAGCTGCGCCGTTGAACTGCAGAATGCTCTCCTGGGCAGTCTGGCCGGCGGCATCGTTGGCTACAAGTGCAATTGACGGGTCAGTTGATGACTTATACCATGCGGTTGCATTGTGTACCCGCTCTGCAGCAGGAATGGTGAGCGAATTGTTACCGCCAAAGGCAGGGGTGACCTGAATCATAAAACCGTTGAGGGCAGGGATGAACCCGCCCGGGGCGATATCAACATAAGCAGCGGTGGACTCTTTCCAGATTTTCGTGGTGGAGATGATGTTGGTGAGGTTCCAGTTGGTGCCCCAGGTCAGCGCAGAGGTGAACGGGTTGCCAAGCAGGTGCCAGCCTTTATCCGTTGTTCCCGGTTTGATGCTGAGGTTGCTGATGACAAGGTTGTCTTTGTTGAGCGTGCCGGTGAATGTTTTTGTTCCTGCTGCAACGGCTGCATAATTGACCAGGTAGCCTTTGCCCGGGATGAAATTCAAGCCGCCCTGAACGGTGGAGCCGTTCACATTGAGCACATTTGCATCGGTCCAGACCGGTGGAGTAAGGGTGTTTTTATAGTTGACCCATTGCAACGATGGTTCATTCCATGCATAGAAATCATAATTGGATGATGGTATTGCAGTAAAAGCCGGGTCGATGGCCTGTGAAGCAACCGGAGATGACAGCAAATGCCAGCCGTGCCAGGGAACACCCCAGGCTGAAACATCTCTTTTGACCGTGGCAGAAACGCCACCCGAACTGTTCAACAATGACCCGCCACTTTCAATGATGAGGTTGTTGTAAGAAGTACCACCTGAGATGGTCAAGTTCCCTGACACAGTGAGCCATTTTTTCGTTGGAACTGTAAGAATTGCCCCGTTTTTAATCAGCAGGTTCTTGATCTTGGCAGGATCCTCATCCAGTTGTGTTATTGCGGCAGATCCTTCCCATACGGTGGTACTGACATTTGACGCCCAGTCGAGGAATTGGGTATTGTTTACTGTGCCCCCGATTTGAGACCAGCCATAAAGGGACGAATAAATCCTTCCGGTATAATCGGCTGCGAAATCTCGTGAGTCATAAATGTTGGGATTGGTGTACAGGGTATATGCCGGAGCGCCGGTAATATATTGTTGAGTGCCATTCATACTGGCAGGAACAAAACTAATACCGGCCAGTAAATCGCCGGAAACCGGGGGAATAAACCGTGCACGTATAGTCACAATGGAAGTCCAATCAGTAGGGACTTCCGTGAAATCATCGGGGTTCGGGCCATTACCCTGTACATTTACATCCCCATGTAGGGTCATGTTGAACAATTTGTTCGGGGCGGTCCCGGTTATCGATTTGACAAGGTTATACTTGAACCCAAATTGCGAGTTTAAGGCAGCAAAATCTCCGAGTTTAACTACCGACCAATTTAAAGCGTCATTGTTGAAGGCAGAATTGTTGAACTGAAGATAAATAGAACTCAGCCACAAATAGGTGCCGGGAGTGTTACATTTAATCTGGACGTCGAATTGTAAATGATCAACAGCGGACAACCGGATTATTCTAGGATTTACAAACCTGTAAGAGAGCTGTTGCGCCGATATCCCGGAAGCAAGGAATACAATTACCAGCAGAAGTAAGATTTTTTTCATATTAATGATTTTTAAGTTGAAATTCTATGTTTTATTAAGGTACCTGTGAAGTATATAAATAAGGAATCCGGGCTGCGTCAACAGGATGACTCAGACCAAAATTAGAGGCCCATCTTGAATAGTCCAGGCCTGTTATATTTGAATCAAAATCAAGATCTGATGAAAAATAAACGACACTTTCCCCGAAGGTGGTAGCCCATGCAGAGTAATCCAATCCCGTGATAGATCCATCTGCATCTGCATCTCCAGTGACCATTCCAAACACTCCGGATCCGATCTGCTTATACCCGTCTGCGCCTCCGAAAGCCTGTGTTATAGCGGTGCTGAAGTTGTAGGTATATGCATTGGCATTCAGGTCCATCCCGTAGTTGCTGATCACAGCCAGGTGGTTTCTGTGACGAACCACAACATAGAGATTGTTGACAACCGAAGGATTACCGATTATCGGCATGCTGGTGCCGTCGAGATCGACAATGGCACCGTCTGATTTCAGGAAATAGGCTTTGGGCCATCCGGCCAGTTTGGTGTCGGGAATTGCCAGTTCAGGAGAAGCGGCATCCCTGAGTTCGATTAATACCCAGTCCACGACATCTGCAGGTACAGGCAAGGTGTATTCCGTTCCGCCATAGCTCCAGGGAAGTGTGTTATAAGGTTGAAGGGATGGTATGAGCAGATTGTCGTTCAAAGAAGTATTCATCGAACCAGCACCGGCATAAGGGCCTTCGAGAAAAACAGTAATGTTCAGCGATTTATTCATCGTGAGGTCAATGAAGGATGAAGCACCATTGCCGCAGGAATTGCTGC
This sequence comes from uncultured Bacteroidales bacterium, assembly GCA_903926565.1. Lineage (GTDB taxonomy): Bacteria > Bacteroidota > Bacteroidia > Bacteroidales > FEN-979 > CAIVAT01. Next base: position 50,369 of record CAIYJU010000158.1, on the reverse strand, counting down.
CTTTTACGGTTAACTGACCTTCCGTAGCATTCAAAGCGAAATCAAGTGTCACACTGTTAGTTGTACCATGTATTGTAACTCCTGTGCCGCTGAACGACCAGATATAGCTGGTTGCATTTGCAATGGCGGCAACAGAATAGGGTACACCCGATGTGCCCGGGGTAGCAGACGCAGTCCCGGTGATGGCCCCTGCAGCGCCCACCAGGGGATTAACTGTTATGGCCAGGGTGTTGGTTGTGGAACAGCCTGTTGCAGTAATGGTTTCAACCACGGTGAGTGTTCCGCCTGTTGCATTGTTTGCAAAGTCGATCGTAATTGCATTGCCGGTTGTTGAACTTAAGGTTGCGCCTGTACCGCTGTAAGACCATGCATAGGTAGCTGTGCCCGTATTGTTCGCAGTTACACCGTAAGCGGCTCCTGTAGTTCCGGCACACAGTCCTGCCAGGCCTGTAATTGCATTGGCGATTGGCAAAGGGTTGACTGTTATTGCCAGGGTGTTCGTTGCAGCACAGCCTGTTGCAGTAATGGTTTCAACCACGGTGAGTGTTCCGCCAGTTGCATTGTTGGCAAAGTCGATCGTAATTGCATTGCCGGTTGTTGAACTTAAGGTCGCACCGGTACCGCTGTATGACCATGCATAGGTCGCTGTACCTGAATTATTTGTTGTGACAGCATAACCAGCTAATGTTGTTCCGGCACACTGGGTTGTAAGGCCGGTAATGGCATTGGCAGCTGGCAATGGGTTAACTGTGATTGCCAGGGTGTTGGTTGCAGCGCATCCTGTTGAAGTGATGGTTTCAACCACGGTCAGTGTTCCGCTTGTTGCATTGTTCGCGAAGTTGATCGTAATTGCATTGCCGGTTGTTGAACTTAAGGATGCACCTGCACCGCTGTATGACCATGCATAGGTAGCTGTACCTGCATTGTTCGTAGTTACAGCGTAAGAGACTCCTGCCGATCCGGCACACAGTGTTGCCAACCCGGTAATGGCATTGGCGGCTGGCATTGGGTTAACTGTTATTGCAAGGGTATTGGGTGTGGAGCAGCCTGTAAGTGTAAGGGTTTCTGTCACAGTCAATGTTCCGCCAGTTGCATTGTTCGCGAAGTCGATCGTAATTGCATTGCCGGTTGTTGAACTTAAGGTTGCACCTGTACCGCTGTATGACCATGCATAGGTAGCTGTGGCTGTATTGTTTGTTGTGACAGCATAAGAAGCCCCTGTTGTTCCGGCACACTGGGTTGTAAGGCCGGTAATTGCATTGGCTGGCAGGCAGAGTACTTCACCGGTCCAGAAATCACTGAATGAGTTCAGTCCAAGCACTTGTATGCTGGCCGGCGTAATCGTTCCGACTATTGTTCCGGTCCAGTTGGGTGCATTGTATTTATCGACTATGAAATTACTGGTGTTTGCACCTGCATCCACGTCACCGGCGACGAAATTGAACTGTGCATCGTAGGTGTCAAACACAACGCCGTTTTCAGTCAGGGTCCAGTACCGGTTGACACTCCTGGCGGGATCGACCCTCGACCCTGTAATGATTGGAGGATCTCCTGCTGTTGATTTTCCCGTGACATACCCTGCTGTGCTGACATTGGCAAACGTCAGTCCCACTGGTGTGTAATCAGGCCCGGTGCCAACTTCAAATGTTTGCGCGATCGTAGTGCCGGCAGTTGCATACTTACTGAGGTTGCCAACAATGTGACCTGATGTCCTGGCAACACTTCCTGCTGATTCGATGGTGAGTGAGTTCGTTCCGGTTGTAATATTTCCGCTGGTGAGGGTAAGCACCCCGTTCACCGTGGCGCTCTTTGAAAGTGTGACCCCTGCCGCGTTGTTGACCAGCAGGTCGTTGAATACGAAAGGAGTACTGGTAGATCCACCAAGGGTTTGCGCGGTGGTGCCTGTCAAAACAACCTGGCTGGAGACACCCACCGTACTCAGCACATCTGCGCCGGAGACGTTGTTGGTATAATTACCGTCGACCTTCAATGTGCCGTCCAGTGCAATTGAGCCATTGCTAGCGCCGCTGGTAACGTTGAGCAGGTTCCCGGTGGTGCCCTGGACATAAAGGGTGGCACCGGAGCTGATGTTGATCTTCCCGCCGTTGATGTAGAGCCCCTGGGCCGACAGCATGGTGGAGAGAAGCAGTGCAACCGGGATTAGAATGTATTTTTTCATTGTTCTTTTATTTTAATGTCTGTGTGAACATGGATTCTTCAATGAATTTTCTAACTGAATCCCGCAGTTTAGAAATTACGGATTGGCCAGTAGTTATGAAGACTTGATTTAAGGTCAGTGCTCCACATCGTTCCATCAAAGTACCACGCATGGGTGGCATCACTTTCAGTCGAACTCCACATCGGGTCAATTAGGCTCAATCCGGCGGCAGCAGCCTGTGTGTGAAGGAAATCAACTTCATCTTTAGAAGGAAGATACCATTCCGGACCATTCCAGAATGCCATTACTGAGGCAAAACTTAAACCATTTGGAGTTTGAGAACTTGAACAGGCGTTAATTGTAATATCATTGATAATGGCAGTGGTATTTGATGCACCAGTACCTACAGTCATTCCTGTGGCACCCGTTGTTGTAGAATAACAACCCCAGTCGGTAGCTGCCCAACTGCCCCAAGTGTCTGCGATTATTCCATGTTCTCCGGTTAAATCTACACTCAATACTGTGCCAAATATCCAGCCCCCCTGAATGACCTGACCAACATAGGCAGCGGTTGCAGTAAAGGTTATGTCTGCCCCGTAACCTGTGCCAATTCCATTTGTTGCATAGGCTCTTACATGATAAGTGGTACCGACAGTTAATCCGCTTATGATTGAGTAGAACTGTCCCAAATACCCGTCGGCTGTCAATCCAAGATTAATGTCAACTGTTGGATTAGCTGCTGTGCCCCAGCAAAGTCCCGCACTGATGAGAGCCTCTCCGCCATCACTTAGAACCGTAGCACCGCCTTCAGAAATAGCTCCAATCTTATTTATGATTGGATCAGTTGTAATTGTAGGTATAGCCAAAACACCAGGTGTGAAAATTATTTCCGGACTGTAACTGGTTCCAAAACTATTGGTAACATATGCTCGTACATAATAAGTAGTTAACTGAACGATTGGTTGAATAACAGCAGTAGATGGCATGGGAGCCAGGTTTTCAATTGATATACCGCCATTCAATTCAACAGTCGGATTTGGCAATGTATTCCAAACAGCACCACAAGCAGTTATTGGTGATCCTCCATCGTTCATGATATTTAGACCAATTTGTGCAAATTCATCACCAGGAAAATAGGTAAGTTGCCCTGGTCCGATATTTGGCAACCCGACAGGTGTGTAATAAACTTCGTTTCCATAGGCTGTTCCGGAACTATTGGTTGCATAGGCGATAATTGTATAGTAATTACCAGTTGTTAACCCAGTGATACTGCTGGTAAAGGTTCCTGTGCCGCTGCCGTCTATAGTATGAGGGTCAGCGAGTGTTGGCGGGAAACCGGTAGCACTCCAAACGACACCACGAGCCGTTACAGTTGATCCGCCGTCGTTGGTGACTGTACCTCCTGAAGTTACAGTGGTTTCGGTTCCATTGGTAGGTTGATCAGTGGTAACCGTTGGAGTAGTTGGGCCTGCCGTAACAAAAATCTCCTCATTCCCATATGCAGTTCCTGCAGCATTCGTTGCATAAGCCCTGGCATAATAGGTAAGTCCAAGTGTTAAGCCCGTTAAATTGCTTACGAACGTTCCGGTTCCGGTGCCAGGAATATCAGCAATGACAAAGTTGGCAACAATTGTCGGTGAAGAAGTTGTGCCATAGCAAACCCCTCGTGCCGTTACCGCCGAGCCATTTTCACTCGTCACATTTCCTCCTGAAGTTGCTGAAGTTGCTGCTATATTCGTAATTACATCAGTTGTTACCGTAGCGAAAGTAAATGGTGTAAAGCTGTAAATGGCGCCATAACTTGTGCCGGCACCATTTGTCGCGTAAGCCCTTACATAATAAAGTTGACCTGTAGTTAATCCGGTGATATTGCTCGTAAAAGCGCCGGTTCCAGGATTCGGATCAACGACTGTGGAGTTGGCAATTGTTGGTGTGGATGTTGTGCCATAGCAAACACCACGTTCTGTAATTGTCCCACCACCATTGTCTGTTACGTTACCCCCTGTAGTTGCAGTGGTTGCACCAATGGCCGAAACTACAGTTGAAGATACAGTGGGAAATCCGGGAGTTATGGGTGTAAAGTTAATTTCAGGTCCGTAAGTTGTTCCGGCACTGTTGGTGGCATAAGCTCTGACATAGTACGGAGTGCCTGCAGTAAGACCGGTAATAATACTGGTAAAGCTGCCCATCCCGGTGCCGTTGGTTGTGAAATTCCCGGCGCCTAAAACAGGCGCAGTTGCTGTACCCCAGCAAACGCCACGCGCCGAAACAGTTGCGCCTCCATCACTCGAAATATAACCTCCCGAAGTGCCACCTATGTCATTTATGGAAGTAACTGCATAAGTAGAGAGTACCGTAGGAGCAACTGCTGCTGTACCGCCAAAGTCGCGCATAACCCTTAATCTGGATACATAATCATTTATACCGGGTATTCTCTGGGCGCCATTTGAGTATAATTGACTCCCGCCAGTAGTAAAATAGGTACTAGCCATAGTATAATTAGTACCGTATTGTGAAGAAGTATAGTAGTTATTAGTACCAGTCATTACTCCGACCGTACTGGCAATGGCATATATTTTACCCCATTCGCCAGAAGAAGGTAAATACCAGTCGCTATAGGTTGTACCGCCGTAGCTTACAGAATAATCGTCGGCAACACTGGCGGCAATCGGTCGCGTAACCAGATCTGTTGCCAGAATCAGGTTGGTGTTTGCCTGTCCGGTTCCCAATGCGGTACCAACTGCAACGTTGAGTCCATTGCAACCCCATCCTGCGGTTGAACTTATATCAGTGCTTACAATAAGTCCGCCCCCGGTAGCCGGATCAACATAAACCACCCAACCGTACCCAACATAATCCCCAAGTGCATATGGCGACAGATGTGTTGTTGTGAAAGTAACATCTGCGGGTCCGTAAGAGGTTCCTATTGCATTTGTGGCATAAGCCCTGACATAATATAGTGTGCTGCTGGCCAATCCTGTGATATTGCTGGTAAAGGGGGTATTGCCTGTACCGTTTGAGGTGAAGTTACCTGCCCCCTTAACAGGATTTGGACTAATACTCCAGCAAACTCCTTTTGCTGTTATGGTTGATCCACCGTCGCTGGTGATTGAACCACCGCTGGTGGCGGATCTGTCGGTTATAATTGTAATCGCATTCGTTGAGGCTACAATAGGCGCGGTTTGACCTGTTGTCGTAAAACTCAACTCTGGTCCATAAACTGTAAATCCATTACCTGTTGCGTAAGCTCTGATGTAATATAGTGTACCATAGGTTAATCCGGTTAAATTTGTGACATAGCTAACTCCTGTGGTTGGAGGAAAAGAACCCGTTTGAACCAATGTTGGTGAAGGTGCGTTTGAAGTAGTGCTGTATGCCACTCCATAATACCATACCAAAGACGCGGTTGCGAATGGGGCTATCGTTCCTCCGGTAGTGGCCGTTGTTGCGGTTATCGAAGTTGCGGCAGCCGTAGCCGATACCGTCGGACGTGTTGTAAAGGATATTTGAGCGCCGTAACTGGTACCTGCAATATTCGTTGCATAAGCTTTTACATAATACATGGCGCCGGAATTTAATCCGGTCATATTGCTGGTAAAAATGCCTGTTCCCGGTGTGCCGTCAATTACTTTGGTTCCGGTTAAAACAGTAGGGTTGGAAGACAAAGAATAAACAATACCTCTTTCTGTAATTGGCGCTCCTCCGTTGGAGGTCACATTACCACCACTTGTGGCAGTCGATCCTGTAATGGCAGAGGCAGCTGTCGTTGCAGCCAGGGCAGGGGGACCAGGAGTGAGTGTTGTAAAAGTTAAATCACTGCCATAAACGGTGCCGTTGGCATTGGTTGCATAGGCACGCACATGGTATAAAGTTGTATAAGATAAACCGGTGATGGCGCTGGTAAAGACACCAGTGGCAGTGCCATCAGATGTTTTTGAACCAGCGATCGTCGGGTTGGATGAAGTTCCCCAGCATACCCCCCGCTCCGAAATGGCTGCTCCGCCTCCAACAGTAATCGTTCCGCCCGATGATGCAGTCGTTGTGGTAATGGCCGAAGCGATGGTGGTGCTCACAATAGCCTGTGTGGTGAAACTCATCACTGCTCCATACCCTGCGCCAACACTGTTGATGGCATAGGAACGTACATAATATACTGTATTGGAGGTCAATCCTGTTAAATTGCTTGTGAAGGAACCAAGACCGGTACCGCCATCTACTATTCTTGTATTGGCTGTAGTCGGTGGGTTGGTTGTGGAATAGCAAATACCCCTTTCTGTAATGGCTGCATTTCCTGTGGATGTCAGGTTTCCGCCACTGGTTGCCGTGGTTGTAGTAACCAATGATGCGGCAGTTGTGGGATCAAGGACAGGAATGGTTGGCGTGGTAGTGGTAAAATAAACTTCATTGCCATAGCTTACATTGCTTGCATTGATGGAGTAGGCTCTTGCATAATATGTTGTTGATGCAGAAAGGCCGGTCAGGTAGCTGGTGAAGCTCCCGGTACCCGCGCCATCCGTGGTTTTTGTATTGGCAATGGTTGGTCCGGTGGATGTATTCCAGCAAACTCCGCGTGAAAGAACGGCAGAACCCCCGTCACTGGAAATGTTTCCGCCACTGGTGGCACTTACATCCAGAATGGAGGAGGCTGCTGCTGTCGTTATTGTGGAAAGCGCTGAGCCTCCCCAGGCAGGGATGCCGGAAGGGGAGAATTGCAGCAACTGGCCGGGTGATCCTGCAGGGATCCTCACCCATGCCGCCCCGTTCCAGTAGAGCATGTCGCCCGTGGTCGTGCCTGCCGGAAAGCCGGGTACCCAGCGGGAACCTGTATTGTAAAAAAAGCCAGGTGTTACATCACCTGTGGTGGCAGTGTTGTATACGATCATGCCGGCAACATGGCCAGACAGGGGCGAGGCGCTCGTTGCGTTCACCAGCGCCACCCTGGGGATCAGGACCCCTTTGTTGCTGAAGTCAACATCCAGACCTGCATTGGCATTGGGAGCCGCACCTGAGGCGTTGATACCTACATTCTGTGCAAAACTGCCCTGGACAGCGAGTACAAGGATTAAAAACAAATAAAATATTCTGGTTAACCTTAATGCGGAGGTATGGTCAATTTGTTTCATATCGCGTGTTATAAAATAATTTTATCAGTTGCTTTAATTGGTTGTGAAAGTTATCTGGTTTCCGTAAACTGTTCCGGAAATATTTGTTGCATAAGAACGGATATAGTAGGTTGTTCCCGTGGATAGCCCGGTAATGCTGCTCGTAAAAGCACCTGTGCCTGAGCCGTCAGTGGTTTTTGAACCGGAGGTGGTGGGAACGGGAGATGTACTCCAGCATACTCCACGGGCGGTCACACCAAATCCCCCGTCGTCGGTAATCGTGCCACCGCAGGTCGCGGTGGTGGTCAGAATATCGGTCACAGAGGAGGTCGACAGTGTTGCATATCCTGATGAACTTCCCGTCCATTGAGGAACTCCTCCAGTGCCGGCTGTAAGGTACTGGCCGGGCAATCCTCCTGTTACTGCAGCCCATTTGGTACCGTCCCAGTATTGCATGTCGCCCGGCGTTGCACCGGCAGCAGCGCCTGCAACCCATTTTGAGCCGTCGTCGACATAAATACCTTTTGCAATGTCATCCCCGGAATTATAGACCACCATGCCGGCCACATGGTCACCAAGCGGCTGGTGGCTGGTTGTGCTGCTCAATGGCACCCGGGGAATTAAAAATCCCTGGGCGGGAAAATCGATGTCAAGCCCGGCAGCGGTATTTGCGGGCGCGAGGGTGGTGTTGATCGCAACATTTTGCGAAAAAACTGACATTGAAATCAACATCAGGAGCAGGACGCACTGAACCATGCCGTATCCGGTTCCTGTTACATGTTTTCTGATTTTTTTCATGATCGGTATTGTCTGATATTTATTATTGTTTCAATCACTGTTTTTGTGCATTGTCACTGTACTGCATATAACGCCTTGCCTGCCATGCACCGAGAGCAGACGCCATTGCCACGATAATGTATATCCCGTCTTCAAGCGGGGCGGTATTTCCACCCGGCTTCCTGTTCTCTGTTCCGCCATTGTCGGAGGGAGGCAGGGGAGCCTGAGCCATTGCCTGCTGAGCAAAAGTCAGCATCACGAGCACTGTGGTTGACCTCAGCAATGGTTTTAGTTTGTTTTTCATAGAATGTTGAGTTGCTATTTAATATTCAATTTCTCGCCATTAATTGGTTTTCCCGCCTCCGGCATTTCTGATTTTTATCTGTGAAGACTTTCCCAATTCAATTCAAATTAATTTTGCGTTTGCAACTGCAGCCTGCCTTTGCTGTCGAATCGCCCGACTCGTATATTCTTCCGTTAAGAACTTCTGCAATTGCCTTTTCAAATGCTCTCATAGTGGCTTCCACTCCTCCCATCCCCGGCATGTCAATGTCCATAAAAACCAGGTCAGGGTGTAAACACTCGAGCAATCCGGGAAATTCTGCGCCATCAGAGGCTTCGCCGATTACATTGCCCAGCTTCTCAGCCGCAAGTATCGATGCCAATCCTGTGCGAAATGTTGCATGGTCATCCACAATTATGATCTCCGGAATTCTCAATGGGAATGGTTTACCACATATTAACCTAGCAAAATTAGGGATCAGCCAACATAAATTGAAGGCTTAAAGGTGTAAACAGGAGGTGAAAAAGGAGTAATTTGATAGGGAAAAAGGAGGATGTTGTTATCCGCCAAAAGTATTATCTATTGTATAATTGATTGAGAATGATGTTTGTAAGAAACCAGGGGATGGTTTGTCGGTTTAAAGCTCCACAACCTTATTTTTGATGGCAAACAGGATGAGGGCAGGGGTGTTTTTACTGCTTGTTTTTTCAAGCAGGTTGGCCCTGTGGCTTTTTACGGTGAGGGGACTGATAAACAGTTTTTCTGCAATCTCCTCATTGTTTGAGCCGAGGCAGATCTGCTGCAATACTTCGATCTCTCTTTCAGTGAGGTTTTTTGATTCTGCAGGCTTCCGGTCAACTTTCCGGCCAAGGTTCTGAATGATCTTTCGCAGCATTTCATTGGAAAAGTAGGTCTCTCCCAGCATGACATGGTGAATGGCGTTTTCGAGTTCATTGATTCCGCTTGATTTCAGCAGGAAACCCTTCACCCCGAGGTCGATCATCTTGTAGTAATAATCTTCATCGCCGTACATGGTAAAGGCGATGATCTTCAGGCCTGGCATCAGTTTCAATGCCTGCCGGGTCGCTTCCATCCCGTCCATTTTCGGCATGTCGATGTCCATCAAAACCAAATCGGGTTTGTGATTGGAGAGAAGTTCCATAAACGATTCACCATCTGATGCCTCTGCAATTACAGTCGCGATATTTTCAAGGTCAATAAGCGACTTTAACCCCTGCCGGAATATTAGGTGGTCATCGACAATAATCAAATCCGGCTTTTTTTCAAGAGGATAATTCATTCGTCAAAAGTACTAAATAATAGAATTGTTCTGTATTTTTTTAACAATTAATAAGAATCTGGTAGTCAACGCCATGCCCGGGGGTGCTGGACAGTGAGATTGTTCCCCCGATATGCTCGATGCGGCTTTGCAGGTTGAACAGTCCGAATCCTTTCAGTACCAGCCAGGCGTCGGGAATGTTGAAGCCAATTCCGTCATCCTTATAATTTATCAGCACCTGGTAACCAGAGTCGTGCATCCTGATGTCGACATTGTTTGCGTTGGCATGTCTTGCTGTGTTGTTGATACATTCGATGAGGACACGATATAGTGTTGCTTCAATTTCAGGAGTGAAACGCCTGGCAGTGTTGGATTGAAAAGCAATGTTGAATGCAGATGATTCGGCATATTTGTCAACAAAGTTCTGAATGGCCGACGACACCCCGTAATTGGTAAGGATATGGGGGTTCAGCCTGTTCGAAATCTCTTTCACTGCTGCAAGCGAGTCATCCACCATCTGTTCTGCCTTGCGGATAATCTCCTCCCGCGATTTGTCACTCTTGGGTCGCTGCGAAGATTGAATCAGCAGTTTTGTAAGCGAAAGCAAGGGGCCAAGACCGTCATGAAGCTCCCTTGAAAAATGTGTCCTTTCATTCTCTTCTGTTTGTATAATGGCATTCAGGATATTTTTCTGAAGATGTCTCCTTTCACTGATGTTATGTGCAACTCCGTAAATAACCTTTTCATTTGCAACGTAATGCGACAGGAAATCGACAAAAATTGTTGACTGGTCTTTTCTGTAACATTCAATTTCAATATTCCTGATCTGATTAAAAGGAAATTCAATTAAAAGGTGATTTTCAAACTCCTTGCAGTATTGTGGGTGAGCGAGGTCATTGAGCATTGTTCCAACCAGCTGGTTGTCTTCATATCCGAATAACCGGTTCATTGCACTATTTACATATTCAAGACGGCCCCGCCTGGAAATAAATACCCCGTCGGAAATGTTTTCCGAAAGAAGTTTATATTTCTGTTCACTTGTTCTTAATAACTGTTCCAGGTTTTTGCTTTCTGTAATATCCCTGTTGCTTCCCCTGATCCCGAGAAATTTTCCTGATTTGCTGTAAACCGGCTGACAAACATGGCCTATCCATCTGGTTGTACCGTCTGCCCGGAGGATCCTGTATTGTATTTCAGAGTTTGATTCCCGTTTGCTGAGCTCACTTTTCTTGTGACTGAGAAATAGCGCTTCATCCAGAGGGTGAACAATTTCATATAAAAGTTTTGGGTTTTCCATGAACGAAGAGGCATCATGGCCGGTAATTCTCCTGCTTGAAGGGGAGGAATAAAGCATGATGCGTTCTGGTCAATCCAGAATTCCCAGTCGTGGGTGAAGTCTGCCACCATGCGGTATTTCTCCTCGGTCTGCCTGAGGGCATCATTGGATTTCTGCAGTTCAGAAGTTCGTTCCAATACCCTGTCTTCAAGTTCCTCGTTTAATTGTTTGAGCGCATCCTCGGTATGTTTGCGTTTCGAAATGTCAATGAATGTACAGACAACATTTCGCAACGTCGTGTCGATGTTGAATTGAGGTTCTGCATGAACCAGCAACCAAACCCTGTCACGGCCCGACGGGCGGTAAACGCCCATCACCACTGATCGCACAGACTTCCCCGTGGCAATGGCCTGGGGTACAGGGTGTTCGGGCCCGGGGAAAGGGGAGCCGTCTTCATGGATCACATTCCAGTCAGGATCAAAGGAGGTCTTCCCCAGCAGTTGATCTTCATCAAGACCCAGCAGTTCAAGTGCCTGGGGATTGCTCAGTAAAATTTCGGCATGAGGGCCCTGGAGGAGTACGCCTACCTGCATGTCCCAGACCAGGTTTTTAAACTTTTCCTCACTGATTTTCAGAGCTTCTTCCGCTTCTTTACGCACTGTGATATCATGCAGGAAAGCCACGAACTGACCGCCTTCCACAGGGTGGTACTGGGCGCTGATTTCGAGATCGAAGAGGCTGCCATCCTTTCGCCGGTGACGGGTTTCGAACCGGTCTTCACCTTGCCTGACAATTTTTTCAATGTGAGCGAGTATGGCGTCTGTTGCTTCAGAAGCTTCCAGATCTGAGATACTCATGGCAAGCAGTTCACGTATGGTATATCCGCTCATCCTGCAATAGGTTTCATTCACTTCAAGAAGCCGTCCATGCCTGTCAAGCAGCCAGTAACCGTCCATGGCGGTTTCAAGAATGGCAAGACGCCGGTTTTCAGCTTTTCTCAGTCGCTGTTCCCGCTGAACCGACAGCAGTTCCTCCTGTTTCTGTAATGTGATATCGACAGCTGTAACCATGCAAAATTGCCCGTTTTCACTCAGGATACCTGATAAAAGAGTGTAGATTTGATTTTGCCCGGCCCCTGTAATGGTTATGGTACATGTTTCTTTGACTTTGCCGCTGAAGGTTTGCCCGAGAAAAGTATTGAAGGTTGATTTGGAGTCATCAGCCACAAGGAAACCAAAATGAGTTTGAAGCAATTCGTTTCGCTCTTTACCCAGGATTTGTGCTCCCGCCAGGTTCAGCCTGGTTATGATGCCCTCGCGGGTCAGCGTAAAATATCCGGACGGAGAAAATTCATACAGGTCCTTGGTCTCCAGGGCAATGGCCTTTGCCTTTCTGAGTTCTTCATTCAGCTGCTCAATCTCTGCCTGGTGTGTCTCTTGTTTACGCATGGGCGTCAGTGATTAAAAATCAATACATGGGTCAATCCTGATTAATGGTTGCTGTGGATTTGCTTCTTTTTGCATTCATAATCCCCGGATAAAATTAGCAGAAATTTTTAACCTGCAGCGGTCTGAAATTCAGGGAGGAGTGTAATTGATTAAGAATCAGGTGTTTTTAATCCTGTTGTCATAATCAAATAGTTTAATTTGATTAAGATCGTTTGTACCAGTAAAGTGAAAAATCATTAAAAGACCAGTAATAATAAAACCAGCGCTGAAAGCGCGCAATATGATCAACCGTGGGCTTCACCCACGGTTATTAATGTGACGCCACTTTCGTGGCTGATTGGTGACCAAATCCATCACTGGTATGATTGTGCCTAATCAAATATTTTTTTATTCGGGCGGGACATCCTGTCCATCCCATTCATTGTAAAACTGTGCAAGAAATTGCTCCATAAACCGGTGCCGTTGTTCCGCCATTCGCCGGCCAGTTTCAGTATTCATGCGGTCCTTCAGCAACAACAGCTTTTCATGGAAGTGATTGATGGTGGGAGCAGTGCTGCTTTTGTATTGTTCGACGGTCATCCCGATATGGGGTTGAATGGCAGGATTGAACATCTCCCTTCCTTTGAAACCGCCGTAGTTGAATGCCCGTGCAATGCCGATGGCACCGATTGCATCCAGCCGGTCGGCATCCTGAACCACATTCAACTCATCCGAAGAAAATGACTGTGAAAAATTACCGCCTTTGAAAGAGATGTTTGTCATGATTTTTTCCACGTGGCCGATCACGGCTTCATCCACCGCAAGACTTTGAAGGAAATTCCTGGTTTTTCTCAAACCGGCAGACTCATCTCCATCGTTGAACTTGTGATCTGCAATGTCGTGCAGAAGCGCTCCTAATTGAACGATCAGCATGTTTACGTGTTCTGACCGGGAGATGGTTTGGGCATTTTTCAATACCCTTGCAATGTGCCACCAGTCGTGACCGCCTTCAGCATTCTTAAGTTCGATCCTGACAAATTCTATTGTTTTTTCGATAATTTCCTGGTCGGTCATGTGTGTTATTTTGCGCTGAAATTTAAACATTTCTTCGCAGAACTTTGTGATATTTCCGGCGTTGCCAGAATGTCATTTCCTTTTACTCTCCTTTTACTCTCCTTTTACTCTCCTTTTACTCTCCTTTTACTCTCCTTTTACTTTCCTTTTACTTTCCTTTTACTCTCCTTTTACTCAACTTAAACAAAGGAAAATGAAAATGCCGGTGTCCAACAGAAAAAAATGAAATACATACATAACAATTGTTACTTTTACCCTTTCAAACTTATCTCATACTCCTTTATGAAAAAACTTTTCCTTTTTGTTTCCATGATGGCCCTGGGCTTCATGGTAATGGCCGCGCATGTTTCCGAACAGGATGCCCGTCAGGTTGCATTAACGTTTTATAAGAATCACCATCCTGATTTTTCCGGGACTGTCACCGTCATTGATGGTCATAATTATATTTACCAGGATACGCCTACCATATATACTTTCAAATATGGCAACGGAGGATTCATATTGATCGCTGCAGACGATGCTTCGATCCCTGTACTGGGTTATTCGTTTGAAAATGAGATGCCCGACGGAGATCCCTCCCCATCGGTAAAGTACTGGATTGAAAGCTATTCAAAGGAGATATTTCAGATCATCACTAACCGCCTTGATAACAGGGAGACGCTGAAGGACTGGGAAGCCATCCGCAGCGGGAAGGAAGATCGTTCGGTACGCGATGTGAATCCCTTGCTTTCCACTACCTGGGACCAGGGGTGCAACTACAACACGCAATGTCCGGCCGACGCCGCCGCATACTTCTCCTGTGGCCATGTTTATACCGGTTGTGTTGCCACAGCAATGGCACAGATCATGAAATATCACAATTTCCCGCCCCAGGGTGTCGGTTCCCATACCTATACACACCCGGTGTATGGTGTTCAAACGGCCAATTTCGGAACCACAACCTACAACTGGGCTTCGATGCCAAACAGCGTGAGCACCGCCAATCCGGCCGTGGCGAGCATCATGTATCACGCCGGAGTATCGGTGAACATGCAATATGATCCGAGCGGATCCGGCGCCTACAGTGAAGATGTGCCTGATGCCATGATGGATTATTTCAACTATAACCCCGGTGTGACAATTCAATATAAAAGCTACTTTCCCAATGTGGAAGATTTTAAAAGCCTGCTCAGATCCCAACTTGATTTAAGCCTGCCGATGTACTACAGCGGTTCCGGCTCCGGGGGTCATGCCTGGGTGTGCGACGGTTACCGGCTGAGTGATGGTAAATTCCATTTTAACTGGGGATGGTCGGGATCGAGCAATGGCTATTATGCCATCGGGGCGCTGAATCCGGGTGGCAGCACTTTTAATGACAATAATTCGGTTGTGATCAATATCAAGCCATACAACCCGAATCTCATTGTCAGAATCACAAGCCCGGTAAACAATGCCGTGATTGGTGTGGGATATCCGGTTGAAATCAAGGCCGCAACAATCCGTGGTGTCCCCTCATCCATGAAGTTGTTTGTTGACAATGTTGAAAAATTCTCCGTGGTCAACGACACCCTGACATATACCTGGAATACTGCAACTTCCGACCTTGGAAGTCACCAGGTCAGGGTCTATTCCTATACCGCCGCCGATACCGTATATCACGAAATAAACCTGAATGTGGCTGAATGGATTTCGCAATCCACCGGTTTTACTTCTCCGGCACGGGGAATCAATTTCATGTCGGCCGTTGACAGCAACATCGTCTGGGCCTCCGCATTTGACGACAACAACCCGACAGGTCCCTGTTCCGACTTCTCGAAATCTGTTGACGGAGGAGCAACCTGGATTCCCGGTACAATTACAAATACAACAGGACTCGCCTCTGCCATGATATTTGCCATCAATGAAAACAAAGCATACGTCCCGATGTACAAAGTCTCCGGATCAAAACCCATGGGAATTTATGCAACCACGGATGGTGGTACCACCTGGGCCAGGCAGTCAACAGCCACATTCAGCAACAGTGCATCTTTCCCGAATTGCATACACTTTTTTAATGAGAATGATGGCTGGTGCATGGGCGACCCGATCAGCGGGGATTTTGAGATCTACACCACGACCAATGGCGGAACTACATGGACCCAGGTTCCGGGTGCGAATATTCCAAACCCGGTGTCAGGGGAGTTCGGCGTTGTTGGCTATTACTCTGCAGTTCATGATACACTGTGGTTCGGCACAAACATGGGCAGGGTTTACCGTTCCACCGACAAGGGGCTCACCTATAATGTCGCAACAGTGCAGCCTTTTAACGGGAAGTATATCGAACCCTCCTTCAGAACCGGAATGCATGGATTGGTTCAGGATAAGGGCGCCGGCAGCATTGGTGAGATGTGTGAGACATTTGACGGAGGCCTTACCTGGACAGCGGTTGCCACAACCGGGCCTGTATTTGCCACAGACCTGATGTATGTTCCCGGTACTGAGAATACCTGGGTAAGTTCAGGTTCTTCGGTTAACATCGGTTCCTCTTACAGTTTTGATGGCGGGCATACCTGGACTGAATTCCTCGGAACACAGGGTGCACGATACATGCAGATGGCCTGGGTTAACAACCATTGCGGCTGGGCCGGTGGCGTGAGTGCAAGTGCGACTGAAAACGGGGCGTATAAATTTATCGGAAGGCTCAGGCCTCCTTTGCCTGCTCCTGCGAACCTTCATGCAGTGGCCGTAAACCATGATGTTAACCTGACATGGGATGCTCCATCGGCGAATCCAACCGGATACAACATGTACCGGAACGGATTAAAACTGAATGCTGCGCCGATTGCCGCTCTTTTTTACGATGACCTCGGTGTTGTCAGCGGTCAGTATACCTATTGCGTAAAGGCCCTTTATCCTGACGGGGAATCGGAGGGCGCCTGTGCAAATGTTGATGTGGCGGTGGGTACCGGTGAAAAAGTGCCGGCAACCATCTCTGTTTATCCCAATCCGGCAAAAAACAGCATCACTGTTCAAACAGGCTCGGCTGGTGAATTTCAAATTGTAGATTTTTCAGGAATGACGGTAAAATCCGGCACGTTTGATAAACCGGGGAATTCTGTTGATATCAGTGATCTTCCTGCAGGAATTTACCTGTTGAGAATCGCTGCCGCATCCAATTTTGTCAAATTTGTCAAAGTGGAATAACCAAAATTAGCCTGTTGCCTGGTGCTGCCCGGTCACAGTTTTTTGCTACTTTTGCAGTTCAAAACTTTGTTTATGAGCGAAAATATGGAATCTGTCCGTTGCCTGATCATTGGATCCGGCCCGGCAGGGTATACTGCTGCAATTTATGCAGCCAGGGCTGATCTGAAACCAGTAATGTACCAGGGAATGCAGCCTGGCGGGCAGCTGACCATTACCACCGAGGTCGACAATTTTCCGGGTTATCCCAAAGGGATCACAGGTCCTGAGATGATGGAAGAGTTCAGGCAGCAGGCCGAACGGTTCGGAACAGAAATCCGTTTTGGTGTTGTCACTGAAGTCGATTTTTCAAACAGGCCTTTTATCGTCAAAGCTGATGACGGGAAAACCGTTTCGGCTGAAACCGTGATTATCGCCACGGGTGCTTCAGCCAAATGGCTGGGAATGGAGTCGGAACGTAAATTTATGGGGATGGGCGTTTCAGGATGCGCCACATGCGACGGGTTTTTCTACCGTGGCCAGGAAGTTGCCATTGTAGGAGGCGGAGATACCGCTGCAGAGGAGGCAACCTACCTTGCAAAGCTCTGCAAGAAAGTTTACATGATCCATCGCCGCAGTGAACTGCGCGCTTCCAAAGCCATGCAGCACAAGGTGCTTAACACACCAAATATTGAAATGATTTGGGACAGTGCACCGGAGGAGGTGCTTGGCGATGCAAGCGGGGTGACCGGCGTGCGTATCCGCAACGTGAAAACAGGAGAATCAAGGGATATTCCTGTGATGGGATTTTTTGTTGCCATCGGTCATAAACCCAATACTGAATTATTTGAGGGTCAGATTGAACTGGACGAATTGAGCTACATTAAAACAAACCCCGGAACGGCGCAAACCAGCCTTGAGGGCGTTTTTGCCTGTGGCGATGTTCAGGATCATCATTACCGCCAGGCGATCACGGCCGCCGGAACAGGATGTATGGCAGCTATTGAAGCGGAGCGTTTCCTTTCAAACTAAGGGAATCTTGAATATTGATCAACGAATTTAGAACTTTGAACTTTGTTTGCAATTTGACTTTGCATTTTGCATTTTGATTTTTGAATTCCCCGCTATGATTACATTTTTCAAAAACCCGGAGCATTATTATGCTGTAGAAAGCCATGAAAAACTTGGCGGCGCAGACCTCGATAAATTAAACTGGCTGTTCGGCGGTGCAGAGTGCATCGCCGAACCTGTTTTAGAGGGAACCTTTATTGGCCCGCGACGCGAAATGATCACCCCCTGGAGCACCAACGCTGTTGAGATCACCCAGAACATGGGCATCACAGGCCTCAGGAGAATTGAAGAGTTTACCTTTCTCCCCTCCCTTTCCGCGGATGGGCAGGGGGTGGGGTACTACGATCCGATGCTTCAGCATCAATACCTTAACCTCGACCAGGAGATCTTCCACATCCTTCACGATCCCGAACCTGTCATGTTTATCGATGACATTGCCGCCTTCAACCTCAGCGAAGGACTGGCACTGAGTATGGAGGAGATCAGCTACCTGGTTAGCCTGAGCCTCAAACTTGGCCGTAAATTGACTGACAGTGAGGTTTTTGGCTTTTCACAGGTCAACTCCGAACACTGCAGACATAAAATCTTCAATGGTACATTCATCATCGATGGCAAAGAGATGGACGATTCACTCTTTGACCTGATTAAAAAAACGGCCCGGGAGCATCCCAATTTCCTGGTCTCTGCTTACAAAGACAATGTTGCCTTTGTCCTCGGGCCGGAGATCGAACAGTTTGCCCCCGGGATGCAGCATATTGCCGATTATTTCATCATCAAAGACATTCAGTCGGTCATCTCTCTGAAGGCCGAAACCCATAATTTTCCGACTACGGTGGAGCCTTTCAATGGCGCGGCTACCGGCTCCGGAGGTGAGATCCGCGACCGGATGGCTGGCGGGAAAGGCAGCATCCCGATGGCCGGCACAGCGGTTTACATGACATCCTATCCAAGGCTTGAGGGTGGCCGCTCATGGGAGACAACGATCCCGGCTCGTCCCTGGCTTTATAAAACACCGGAGGAGATCCTGATTAAAGCATCGAATGGGGCCAGCGATTTTGGCAATAAATTCGGGCAACCACTCATCTGCGGATCTGTCCTCACTTTTGAACACCTGGAAGGACCACGAACCCTTGGCTTTGACAAGGTTATCATGCAGGCGGGCGGAATCGGGTTCGCAAAAAAGGCGGATAGTCTCAAGGATGATCCTGCCTCCGACCAGCAAATTATCGTGATGGGTGGCGACAACTACCGGATTGGCATGGGTGGAGGAGCTGTTTCATCAGTTGCCACCGGCGAATACGGAAACGCAATTGAGCTCAATGCCGTGCAGCGGTCAAACCCTGAGATGCAGAAGCGCGTATTCAATGCCATCAGGGCAATGACTGAAATGGATGTGAACCCGATTGTCTCCATTCATGACCACGGCGCCGGCGGTCACCTCAATGCATTGTCGGAACTTGTAGAATCAACCGGCGGCATTATCCGGCTCGACAAATTGCCGGTGGGAGATCCTACACTTTCTGCAAAGGAGATAGCCAGCAACGAATCGCAGGAACGCATGGGGCTGATCCTGGCCGGCAGTGATGCCGCCCTCCTGCAGAAAATTGCAGAACGCGAGCGCGCACCGATGTACCTGGTGGGAAAGACAACCGGTGATCAGCAGCTTGTTTTTGAAGATACACAGGCGGGCACCCGTCCGATCGACCTGAAGCTCGCCGACTTCTTTGGAAAACCTCCCAAGACGATACTTCGTGATTCAACATTCGTTGTGGAACATTCGAAATTGAGCTACACTGCGGACAAGCTTAATGAATATCTTAATGAAATATTGCAGCTTGAAGCTGTCGCATGCAAAGACTGGCTGACCAATAAGGTTGACCGGGCTGTGAGTGGCAAAATTGCCAAACAGCAAACCTGTGGTGCAATTCAGCTCCCGCTTAACAATGTGGGAGTTACTGCACTTGATTACCAGGGCAGCAGGGGTATCGCCACTTCACTGGGTCATGCGCCGGTAGCCGCCCTTATTGATCCGTCGGCGGGGTCAAGGCTTGCCATCTCAAAGGCCCTGACCAACCTGGTGTGGGCACCGTTATCGCATGGTTTAAAGGGTGTATCGCTCAGTGCCAACTGGATGTGGCCATGTAAAAACGCAGGCGAAGATTCCCGGTTGTACAGTGCGGTAAAGGCGGTGAGTGATTTTGCCGTTGCCCTTGGAATCAACATCCCTACCGGAAAAGATTCTCTTTCCATGACCCAGAAATATCCTGACGGCAAAGTTGTTTATTCGCCGGGAACCGTGATTATTTCTGCCGTAGGAGAGGTTTCGGATGTAAAACAGGTAGTTAGTCCGAATTTAATTCCGGAAGTGGATTCAATACTTTATTATATTCCATTTTCCGACAGTGGCTTTGAATTGGGAGGCAGTAGTTTTGCACAATCCCTGAATCAACTTGGAGATAAAACGCCCGATGTGGCCGATGCTGCCCGCTTTGCTGCAGTTTTTGAAGCACTGCAGGACCTCATTCGCCAGGGATTTATCCTTGCCGGGCATGATGTTGCCGCAGGCGGACTGATCACCACATTGCTTGAAATGGCATTCCCGGTCGAAAATATCGGAATGGAGATCAACCTGGATGAGGTTGCGGATACCGACCCCGTCAGGGTGGTGGACCCCGTCAGGGTGGAGGACCCCGTCAGGGTGGTGGACCCCGTCAGGGTGCTGTTCAGTGAGAAGCCCGGGGTGGTCGTGCAGGTTCGAAATACCGCAACAGATCGCAATTCAATATTCAATATTCAATATTCGAAATTCAATAATGTCAAACCGATCCCACTTGGCAAAGTCACCCATGAACCCTCCTTAAAAGTTAAATTGCAGGAGGATACCTATCTTTTTGACATCGATAAACTCCGCGATACCTGGTTTAAAACCTCGTACCTCCTCGACCGCCTCCAGACAGGAGAAACACTTGCCCTGGAGCGCTATGAAAACTATAAAAAGCAGCCTTTAAACTTCCTGTTCCAGCAACGTTTTACCGGAACAGCAGCGCAATTCGGAATTGACCCGAAAAGAAGGAAACCTTCAGGTGTCAGGGCAGCCATCATCCGTGAAAAAGGGGTGAATCGCGACCGTGACATGGCCTGGGCGCTATACCTGGCCGGATTTGATGTAAAGGATATCCACATGACAGACCTGATCTCCGGCCGTGAGAACCTTGAAGATGTGAACCTGATTGCCTTTGTCGGCGGATTTTCCAACTCCGATGTGCTCGGATCAGCAAAAGGATGGGCCGGAGCTTTTCTCTATAATGAAACGGCTAAACTTGCCCTCGACAACTTTTATAAACGCGATGATACACTCAGCCTGGGTGTTTGCAACGGTTGCCAGCTCCTCGTCGAACTTGGACTGATCTACCCCGGGAACCTGAAGCACCCATCGATGTCATGGAATGATTCTCACAAATACGAATGTGCCTTTGTCGGCCTTGATATCCTTGAGAATCACTCGGTGATGCTGAAGAGCCTTGCCGGTTCAAAACTTGGGATCTGGGTCGCTCATGGTGAAGGAAAATTCAACTTCCCGGATGGTGAAGAAAATTACCACATTCCTGCCAAATTCAGCTATCACAGCTATCCCGGAAACCCCAACGGTTCACAGTTTGATGCGGCCTGTATCGCTTCCCGCGACGGCAGGCACCTTGCCATCATGCCCCACCTGGAGGATTCGGTACTTCCATGGCAATGGGCATATTACCCTGAGGATCGCCGGTCGGATGAGGTGACTCCGTGGGTAGAGGCGTTTGTCAATGCAAGGGAGTGGGTTGTTGAAAAGTCAAAATGTAAAGAGCAAAGTCAAAATGCAAAGTTGTAGGTAACTAATATTTTCACCATTTTAGATATGATCAAGACAATTTTTATCACCGGGGCCACAGCCGGATTTGGCAAGGCAATCGCCCGGAAATTTGCCGAAAACGGGCACAATTTAATCCTCACCGGCCGCAGGAAAGTACTGCTGGATGACTTTGCCAGGGAGTTGATTACGAGCTTAAACATTGAGGTTCTCCCATTGTGTTTTGATGTGAGGAAACCGAAAGAGGTGGAGGATGCCATCGCCAATCTTCCCGACAAGTGGAAAAATATTGATGTCCTGGTCAACAATGCCGGCCTGGCTGTCGGGCTGAACCCGATCCATGAAGCAGTTGTTGATGACTGGGAACGTATGATCGATACCAATGTCAAGGGATTGCTCTACATGACCCGCTTTATTGCCCCGCTGATGGTAGCCAGGAAGCAAGGTCACATCATCAACATCGGCTCAATTGCCGGAAGGGAGGTTTATCCGATGGGCAACGTCTATTGTGGCTCCAAGTTTGCCGTGGATGCCATCACCAAAGGCACCCGCATTGACCTGGTTTCCCATAATATAAAGGTGACCCAGATCGCTCCGGGAGCAGCCAACACCGAATTCTCCCTTGTACGCTTCAAAGGGGATAAAACCCGTGCCGACAGTGCCTACAATGGCTTTCAGCCCCTGGTTGCAGAAGATATCGCTGAAGTGGTCTATTATGTGACGACACTTCCGGCCCATGTAAATATAAATGATCTGGTTCTCATGCCAACTGCCCAGGCCAGTGCGGTGAATTTTCATAAAAAATAGTTATCATTGCACTTAATTGTTGTTTGACAGATAATTTAACCTCAAAGCATTATGGAAGTTACCCGTATTTTTGACCTTTTACCTTACCACGAAGCAACATTTAAACCAAAAGATGACGTTGTTGCTTCCAAAGAAAATGGAGAGTGGTGTAAATACAGCCTTAAGCAATACCGTGAAATCGTTGACAACATCAGCTATGGCTTTCTCGCTCTTGGGGTTCAGCCGGGTGATAAAATTGCGCAGATCAGTTCAAACAGGGCAGAGTGGAATTTTGTGGATATGGCCATTCTGCAGGTGGGGGCCATTCATGTGCCTATCTATCCAACCATCAGTGAATCAGATTATAAATACATCCTCAATCATGCAGAAGTAACTTATGTTTTCATTTCGGGGCAGGAACTCCTGCGGAAAATAGATCACATCCTTCCTGATATTGCCAACATCAAAGGTGTCTTCACCTACAAGGACCACCACGAACACAAGCACCTGAGTGAGCTGATTGACCTTGGGAAGCAAAATGCCGACAAGGCACAGCTTGAAGCCCGCAAGGCAGCCATAACCCCCGATGATCTGGCAACGATCATCTATACCTCAGGTACAACAGGCAATCCCAAAGGGGTCATGTTAAGCCACCACAACATTATTTCGGATTTTAAGGTCTGCGCCCATATTCCGCCATTTGGTGAAGAGGCAAAGGCGGTGAGCTATCTCCCATTGTGCCATGTGTATGAACGAATGTTGAATTATCTCTATCATTACCTGGGATTCTCAATCTATTACGCCGAAAACCTGGGCACCATCACAGAGAACATGAAGGAGGTAAAACCCGATATTTTATCAACGGTGCCCCGTTTGCTCGAGAAGATATATGATAAACTGTTTGCTACCGGGCATAAGCTGACCGGGATGAAGAGATGGATATTCTTCTGGGCGCTACACCTGGCATTAAGGTACGAACTGAACGGTGCAAATGGCTGGTTTTATGAATTGAAACGCAAATTATACGACAAACTCGTTTACACCAAATGGCGGGATGCGCTCGGGGGCAAGCACCTCCTGGTGGTTTCGGGCGGAGCTGCCCTGCAACCCAGGCTGGCCAGGATGTTTACCTGTGCAGGAATCAACGTGCTGGAAGGCTATGGATTAACTGAGACTTCCCCTGTTATTTCAGTGAACGACCTCACCGAAAACGGCATGAAATTCGGGACAGTTGGCAAGGTTGTAAAGGGAGTACAGGTTAAAATTGCCGAAGACGGGGAGATTTTGTGCAAAGGACCGAACGTGATGTTAGGCTACTATAAAGAACCGGAAATGACTGCTGCATCCATCGAACCTGAAGGTTGGTTTCATACCGGCGACCTTGGACGGATTGAACCGGAAGGCCACCTGAAAATCACCGGAAGAAAAAAGGAGCTCTTTAAAACTTCCTTCGGGAAATATGTCAGTCCGCAACCCATCGAAGATACGTTCAAGGAGTCGTTGTTTATCGAACAGCTTGTTGTGGTAGGAGAGAACCAGAAATTTGCCGCTGCCCTCATTGTTCCCGACTTCATTTTCCTGAAATCATACTGTGCCGTGAAAGAGATTCCATATACCACGAATACCGAAATGGTCAACCTCCCACGGATCAGGAAACGTTTTCAAACCGAAGTGAATAAGTATAACAAATGTTTTGGTGATACAGAAAAAATTAAAAGCTGGGACCTTCTTGATACTGAATGGACTTTTGATACCGGTGAAATTACGCCGACCATGAAGTTGAAAAGAAATGTGATCCTGAAAAAATTTGAGCAGCAAATTGCAAAACTTTTTGAATAATCAATCTTGTTTTTCATTACTATCTCATGAAGCAGATTACCCGGATTTTTGACCTTCTGGAGTTGTACAAAAACGAGTTCAGCTCCATCAGCGACCTGTTCAATATTAAAAAGGAGGGGAACTGGGTGCGCTATTCTGCGACTGATTATGTGCGCCACAGCAACCACTTCAGCCTGGGATTGCTGTCACTGGGCGTTCAGAAAGGGACACGAATCGCTACCGTTCTGAATAACTGCCCCGAATGGAATTTTATTGACATGGGGATTCTCCAGACAGGCGCAATTCAGGTTCCGGTTTATCCAACCATCAGTGAAGACAACTACCGGTATATTTTCAGTGATTCAGAGGTGGAATACCTGATCTTTTCCGACCCTGATATCTATGAAAGGATCAAAAATGTAATTCCCGACATTCCGGGATTGAAAGGAGTTTTTTCAATTGATCCGATTGATGGCATGCGCAATTGGAAGGAGATTCTTGAACTGGGAGCGAACTATCCCCGTCCGGAGGAGTTGGAGCTGATTAAAGAAACCATCCTTCCCGGCGACCTTGCCACGATTATTTATACGTCAGGTACTACCGGCCGGCCCAAGGGTGTGATGTCGTCGCACAACAATTTTGTGACCAATTACAAGGCACTTGGCGAAATTCCGCCGCTCAAAATGCACGACAGGGCAGTGAGTTTTCTGCCCCTCTGCCATGTTTACGAACGAACTGCAGGCTACGTTTACCAGTCCTTTGGTGTTTCAATTTTTTATGTTCAGAATATTGACGAGCTTGGGGACTTCATCCGTGAGGTGAAACCTCATGGCTTTGCTTCAGTGCCCCGTGTTTTTGAAAAAATTTACAATAAAATTGTCACCAAAGGCCGCAGTCTCCCGCTGCCAATGAAGATGATGTTCTTCTGGGCACTCAGGCAGGGACACAAATATGAGCTCAACCATGCACGAGGTTGGGTTTATGATGTGAAGCTGTTCATTGCAAACCTGCTTGTTTTTCGGAAATGGCGTGCTGCACTGGGAGGAGAGTTGAAATTCATCGTCTCAGGCAGTGCCTCTCTTCATCCGCGCCTGGCGCGCATTTTCTGGGCTGCAAAGATTCCGATCCTGGAGGCTTACGGATTAACGGAAACTTCACCGGGCGTTACCTGCTACCGGTTTGAACCGAATGGGATGAAATTTGGGACCGTTGGGCCGCTCCTCACGGGGAATGAGATGAAAATTGCAGAAGATGGAGAGATCCTTTGCAAGGGACCCAATATCATGATGGGTTACCTGAACCGGCCCGAAAAAACTGCTGAAGTGATCGATTCAGAGGGATGGTTTCATACAGGCGACATCGGGGTGATTGAAGATGGTGTTTTTCTGAAAATTACTGACCGGAAAAAAGAAATTTTCAAGACATCAGGAGGTAAATTCATTGCTCCGCAGCCCATCGAGCAGCGCATCAAGGAGTCTCCTTTCGTTGAATACATCATGGTGGTTGGTGAAAACCGCAATTATGCAGCCGCATTGATCATCCCGAACTTTGAGCACCTGAAAAACTGGTGTGAAGTGAAAAATATTGAGTATGGTTCCAGGGAGCGGGTAATCCGGAACCCGCAAATTATCCGAAGGATCCGCCAGGAGGTTGAGCGGTTCAACCTTGGGCTTGGTCAAACCGAAAAGATTAAAAAAATCAGGCTTCTTGATGCTGAATGGAGCACCGAAACGGGGGAAATATCTCCCACGTTGAAACTACGGCGTAAATTTATCGTCGAAAAATACAGCAAGATCATTGAGGAGACATACAGGTCGTCGGAATTCAATTACCGGGTTGACTGATCTCAGTGCAGGATCTTGAAAATAAGCTCTTTCATCAATTCACCATCACCAACAGCCGTACTGTCAACCCCTTTGGCTTTTAGGTCGTATTCCCGCAGGTAAGAAATGATGGCGATAGTTTTTCCAACCGGGAAGCTTCTCGCAGCCTGCTCGTAGTCCGTCACAAAAAATGGATTTACAGAGAGGGCGGCGGCCACCGAGTTTCTGGATTTATCCGGCAGGTAATGATACATCAGGACTTTTGAAAAATAGGAAAACAGGATTGGAATTATTTTTACCAGCGGATTTTCCTTCAGGTTGGCTGCAAAATAAAAGATGATCTGGTTTGATTTCAAAATGTCTTTCCTGGCAAGCGCCTTCTGTAACTCAAACACATTGAAGTCTTTGCTGATCCCGATGTTCTTCTCAACATACTCCTCGTTGATTTCCGCCCCTGCGGGTATGTTGATGAGAAGTTTCTGCAGTTCGTTTGCAATTTTTCCAAGATCAGCACCCAGGAACTCCGTTAACAAGGCAGCTGCTTTCTGAGTAATTGAATATTTCCGCTGTTTCAGATAGTCGTGAATCCAATCCGGAACTTTATTATCGTAAAGTTTGGCAGATTCAAAAGCAACTCCGTGTTTTTCAATGGCTTTGTAGAGGCCCTTGCGTTTATCAAGCTTCCCGTATTTGTAACACAGCACCAGGATTGTCGATGATAATGGCTTCTCGACATACGCTTGAAAGTCTTCGATTTTATCAAGATCCTGCGCCTCCTTTACGATCAGCACCTGGTAATTTGCCATCATCGGGAACCGCTTGGCATAGCTCATCAAGGTCAGTACATTGGAATCCTTGCCATAAGCGATGGTCTGGTTGAACTCCTTTTCCAGGTCATTCAGCACATGCTCTTCAATGAAGTCGGAGATGGCATCAATAAAATATGATTCCTCCCCATGCAACAGGTAAACCGGGTGGTATATCTGGTTTTTAAGGTTGCTGAGGAGATTTTCAAAGCTGATGCTGTTCTTTTCCGCCATGGACCATGTAATTTAGATATCCCTGTGAAAAGCCATTAGTCAAACCTGAGATGTTTTACAAGCAGTTTCTTTTCAATCAGGTCCTGCATTGTTTCAACTCCGATCCGCACATGTTCCTCGGCAAAGTTTGTCGTCACCCTTTTGTCACTTGCCTGGGTCTTTATTCCCCTTCCAACCATGGGCTGGTCTGAGACGAGCAGAACGGCCCCGGTAGGGATTTCATTGGCAAAACCCACCATGAATAGGGTGGCTGATTCCATGTCGATGGCAATGGCCCTGGTAATACGGAGATGCTCCTTGAACTCTTCATCGTATTCCCATACCCTCCTGTTGGTGGTATAAACCGTTCCGGTCCAGTAGTTCTTGCGGTGATTGTGGATCACGGTCGACATGACCTTTTGAAGGTTGAAGGCTGGGAGGGCAGGAACCCTGGCAGGAAAATAATCGTCAGATGTTCCGTCACCCCGGATGGCTGCAATGGGAATGATCATGTCACCAACTTTGCATTTTTTCTTGAGGCCGCCGCATTTTCCCAGGAACAGCGCTGCTTTTGGCTTGATGGCACTGAGCAGGTCCATGATCGTAGCAGCATTTGGGCTTCCCATTCCGAAGTTGATCATGGTGATCCGGTCGTGGGTTGCCGATGGCATAGCCTTGTCCTTGCCCATGATTGGCACATCGAACATCTGGGCAAAACGGTCGAGGTAGGAGGTGAAATTGGTAAGCAGGATGAAATCCCCGAATTCCTCCAGTTTAATGCCCGTATAGCGGGGCAGCCAATCGTCGACAATCTCTTTTTTTGTTTTCATCACGCTGTGCGGTTAATGCTTTCTTTATTTTTTCACCCCGTCAGGGTCCGTCACCCCGTCAGGGTCCACCACCCCGTCAGGGTCCTCCACCCCGTCAGGGTCCACCACCCCGTCAGGGCCCACCACCCCGTCAGGGTGATCTAACTCGCAAAGATAAAGGATTTGTCAGATTTTTATGTAAGTTTGTGGCATAGCCATGGAAAAACTAAATCTGCCAGAAATAGCCGCCAGGACGAGGCCGGGGAAATCCGGAAAGCAGGAGATCTTTGACGAGATTCGCAAAAAGTTCGTCAGGCTTACTCCTGAAGAGTGGGTGAGGCAGCATTTTCTTCACTTCATGGTTCATCAGCTCGGCTTTCCCGCCTCCCTGATCGTGGTTGAAGCTGCGATTAAATACAACAGCATGCCGAAAAGATTTGATATTCTTGCATACCGGACTGATGGCAAGCCTTGCCTCGTGGTAGAATGTAAAGGCCCGGAGATTGAGATCACCCAGGCGGTTTTTGACCAGGTGGCAATGTATAACATGACTCTGACTGTTGATTATCTTGCAGTTACAAACGGAATCTCCACTTATTCCTGCAGCATTGATCATGAAAAAAGAAGCTATTCTTTCTTAAAGGAGATGCCGGCTTTTGAATTCTTAAACCGGTAAACAGGATTTCACCGTTCCGGCTTTTCTTCTTATTATTGCAGTCACGATGGTGTTTGTCATTTTCGTGAATATTCCTTATGGCTGAGCAATGTACATTTGATTTTAAATTACTTGATGAATCTTTTGATCCTCAGGATGTAAGGAGCTATGGGCTCGCCATCCTGTTCAATGAAACCAGTTTCAGTTGCTCCATCCTTGATTTTAAACGGAATAAATTTATCGGGTTGATTCGCTGCATTCCAAATGTGGTTAACCCGGAAGATGGGCAGCAAGCCCGGATATCGTCACCTGCAACTTTCCTGCACAGTGTAAGCTCGGCCATACCCTGGCTGGATGGTCCGTTCAAAAGGGTGAAAATTGCTTATGACGGAAAGAATTCAACGCTGGTCCCTGCGTCATTGTTTGAAGCGGGTGAATTGGATCGGATCTATAGATTTAATTTCTCCATCAGCCATGATGAAGTTGTTTTTGCCGATCACCTGATGCCCCTGGATGCCTGGCAGGTTTACGCTGTTTCCGAATCCATCCTGGAACCCACAAGGAACCTGTTTCCCAAAAATAAAATTGTTCATTCCACAAGTCTTTTAATCGAAAGTGTCTGGATCAATTATAAAAACAGGATCAACGCACCACATGTTTTTCTTAATGTCAGAGAACATCTGTTTGATCTTATGGTGTTTGACGGCCAGCAAATGATCTTCTTCAATACGTTCCCGTTTCAGAATCCGGAGGATGTGGCATACTACCTGATTTTCATGATGGAGCAACTGAGTTTCAACCCTGAAACAACTCCGCTGATCCTGCTGGGGAGCATAGAAACCGGGGATGCATTGTCGGACCTGTTACACAGGTATGTCCGAAACACCACTGCCGGCCTGAGAAATGAGGCCTACCGGTACAGTTATATATTAAACCAGCTGCCTCCCCAGGCCTGTTTTTCTTTGCTAAATTTTTTCTCATGCGGATTATAAGCGGCATTTACAGGGGACGCAGGCTCCAGCCCCCTGTCAACCTGCCTGTTCGGCCAACAACCGATTTTGCCAAGGAGGGCCTGTTTAATGTTTTAAACAATACAATTGATTTTGAGTCGATTAAGGTTCTTGATCTTTTTGCCGGTACCGGGAGTATTGCCTTTGAGTTTCTTTCGAGGGGCGCGATTGACGTTACTGCGATAGATTCAAATCACAGGTGTGTTGAATTTATTAAAAAGACGGCCGAAACCTTCGGGGCCACCAACATGCAGGCAGTAAAATCAAATAGTTTCGTGTTTATCAAGCACATGGTGTCGACGTATGACCTGATCTTTGCCGATCCTCCTTACGATCTTGAACGCATAGAGGCCATTCCCGACCTGATCTTCTCTTCCGTCCTCCTGGCAGATGCGGGACTTTTAATCCTGGAACATTCCTCCAGCTATAAATTCGAAAAGCATCCCTGTTTTGATTCCCACAGGCAATACGGAAGCGTGAACTTCAGTTTCTTTAAAAGGCAGAAAAGCACAGGAGGTTAGCCAGAATCGGACTACGTGCAGATCAGTTAATACTCATCTTCGTGGAAGAAAAAGTCGTCTTTCGTAGGATAGTCAGGCCAGATATCTTCGATCCGATCATAAGATTCGCCTTCATCTTCGATCTCTCTTAAATTCTCAATAACTTCCTGTGGCGCCCCTGATCTGATGGCCCAATCGATCAGCTCTTCCTTGGTGGCGGGCCAGGGAGCATCTTCCAGTTTTGAGGCCAATTCGAGTGTCCAGTACATTGATGGTCGTATTAATTTCGTGCAAAAGTATAAAAAAATAAATCAGAATGTCAAGTGTTATTTTTTGGTGATCCAGGGAGTTTCATCTGCACCTGCATCTTTTCCTGTTTTTCGCGCAAGAACAAACAGGTAGTCCGATAAACGATTCATCAGGCGAATTATTATATCCTCAACCGGACTGCTCTGGTTGAGCCGGATGAGTGACCGTTCTGCACGCCGGCATACCGTGCGCGCAACATGGCATAAAGAGACAATCGGATGACCTCCCGGAAGGAGGAAATTTGTTAAAGCGGGGAGTTGTTCGTTCATGGAATCAATCTCCTTTTCCAGCATCTCAATATCCTCGTCGGAAAGTGAAGGCAAATCCCTCGAAGGTTTTTCCGGATCCCTTGCAATCAGCGCCTCTGCAATAAAAAGATTTTTCTGAACCTCAATCAGCACCTCCCGGTAATGCGGGGCAATGTCCTGGTCGCGGATTAAGCCAATAAATGAGTTCAGTTCATCGATATTTCCATACGCTTCGACGCGTTCATGGCTTTTGGCAACACGGGTTCCGCCCAAAAGGGATGTTTCGCCTTTGTCGCCGCCTTTCGTATATATTTTAAACTCTCCGGCCATTTTAAAATGCGATGATTTTTAGTAAAAACACCATCTTAAGGTAATGAAAATGAAGTTTTTGAAAAAGAGAGCGAAGGTAATAAAAAAATCAATACGACGAAGAGATAAGATAAAAAACCATAATCACCTTTTCATACCTTTGCATCAAAACACAAACCATGCACCCTCCCGCTGATCATCCATTTGTTTTTCACCTCGTTGGTGGACTTCTCCGGTTTTTATTCGTCTTCGGAGGCGCTTTTTTCCTGCTGTGGTATTACCTGAAAAATACGCGTAAACCTGCTCCGGTTGAAGCGAACAATCATGACCATCAGACGATCCTGCCCCTTCGGCTTCAGGCGTATGAGCGGTTTGTTCTTTATCTTGAGCGTATCCACCCGTCGAATGTGATGCTGAGGTTAAACAGTCCGGATTTAACCGCCCTTCAATTGCAGTCGCTGCTGGTGCGCACCATCCGCGAGGAGTTCGAATACAACCTTTCTCAGCAGCTTTACGTTTCAGGAAATTCCTGGGAACTGATCAAAAATGCAAAGGAGGAGACTATTGCAATGGTCAACCATGCAGCTTCGGTGTTGCCGGAGGGAGCTTTTTCGTCAGACCTGGTAAAAATGGTTTTCGAGGTTTCGATTTCGCGCGGCAAGTTGCCGGTTGAGACTGCTCTCGATGAAATCAAGAAGGAGTTGCAGCGTCTTTTTTAAACCAGGCCTTCCTATCCGGAGTCATCTTCTCTGTTGCATACTGAAAGATCAGCCGGGGCGAGGTGTTTTTATATCTCAATAAAAACACCTCTGTCGGTTCGGGTTGTTTTTTCCATGTTTCACGGAGAAACCATCCAAGACCCTGGTGCACTTCACGGGCCGGATCGTGCATCATCGGGGCAATAAATTCATAATACGGGTCAAAATCTGAAGAAAGTTTCATGGGTTTTATCAGGCTTACCACCGCGGCCCTGCGTTGAAACTTATTGGTGGCTGTGCGCCAGTGTTCAATTGTGGTTATTTCAATGATGTTCTTTTTAAAGAAGAGGTTCATCAGCTCCCCGCAGATATAATCGGTATGCGCCCAGTTGGTAATGCCAATGGAAAACCACTTTTCAACGGTATTGAAGGTTGCTGCAGACCAGGATTTTTTGACGCCAAGAAGCAGTTGAATGGCAACGGCAGGCAGTTCATATTTCGGGGATTTGACAAGCAGGAGGGAGGTTTCCAGGATTAATTCGTGTGTCATCCCCGGCAGTGCTAGAATCTCATCCACTTTTTCCTTTACCTGGACGTGGTTTAATCCAAAAGCATCATAACCCTCTTTGAAGTACCTGGCATATTTGACTACAAGCTCCGGGTTTGCATTTGCAATACCGAAATCCTGAATGTTGTTGAGAAGTTCTGCAGGTTTCATCTGGAATTTGAATTAAAACTATTCGCAAAGATAACGGAGTATTGAATAGTAATTCAGAGGATTTCTGTTAATTTTGTCGTGAAAAAATCTCACATTAATTTGAGCAGGCAAACTGTTTTACAGAAAAAGAGGCCCCCCGCCAAACCTGTTTTTCAGGAGATGAAGCAACAAAGCTTCCTCATGAAGAACAAGGAATTCATCTTGCTGGCCCTGGTCATCCTCACAACCTTCATGATCTATTTTCCTGCGTTGCACCATCAGTTCACCAATTGGGATGATCTTGATTATATCACAGAAAATCAGTATATTAAAGCGTTAACCCCGGCAAACCTGGAGTATATCTTCACCCAACCCATCGCACTAAATTACCACCCGCTTACCATGCTTTCACTGGCTATGAATTACCGGGTTTCAGGGCCGGAACCATTTTCCTATTTCCTGGTCAATATTGTTTTACATCTTTTCAACACCCTGCTGACGTTCTATTTTGCGTTCCTCATTCTCGGCCGCAATAAGCCCATGGCTCTCTTTGTTGCCGCAATCTTTGCGGTTCATCCGATGCATGTGGAGTCGGTTGCCTGGATCTCTGAACGCAAGGATGTTCTCTACACTTTTTTCTTTCTTGCAGGTTTGATTTCCTGGATCAGGTATATCGCCGGGCGGCATTGGCCCTGGTATTTGTTTTCACTGTTTCTATTTATTCTTACGGCATTATCCAAACCTTCATCGGTGGTTTTCCCACTGATCCTGATCCTGATTGACTTTTTTTACAGGCGAAAGCTGAGCCTGGCCATGGTTCTTGAAAAAATTCCCTTTTTTGCTGTTTCGGTCGGTATTGGCATCGCAACGATTTATGCCCAGGTTGACAAATCGATTGTTTCGTTCACACACTTCAATGCATTGCAGCAATTCCTGTTTGCCTCATACGGGTTTTTTATCTATATTTTCAAATTGGTTGTCCCGTTCGGCCTGTCAGCATTTCACCCCGTGCCGGTATACAACACCTCCCTGGATCTGTCGTGGATCTATTTCGTTACACCGGTGATCAATGCTGCCATACTGGGAACTGTTCTCTATTCACTGAAATTTTCACGGGTGCTTCTTTTCAGCGTGGTTTTTTATGTATTAAATATCATTCTGACGCTTCAGTTTATGCAGGTTGGCAGCGCGGTGATTGCCGAGCGATATACCTATGTTTCCTATATCGGACTGCTCATTGGGGTTGCCTGGCTCCTCAACCGGGCAGCCGACCGGTATCACATTCCGTTGACATACCTGCACCTTGTGATGGTCCTGTCTTTTGGAATTTTTACCATCCTGTCAATTCAGCGGGTTGCAGTGTGGAAGAACAGTGAAACCCTTTGGACAGATGTCATTGCCAAATATCCGCAAAGTCATACAGCCTACAATAACAGGGGATATTATTATGTAAAGGAGAATATGCTGGATAAGGCCTTGCCCGATTTTTCACGATCCCTGGAAATCATGCCTGCGTTCGTTGATGCACTGAACAACAGGGGAAGTCTTTATCGTCTGCAAAACCAGCCCCGCCTGGCTGTCTCCGACTATAACAAGGCTTTGTCAATAGATTCAAATCATGTCAAAGCACTGACGGGAAGGGGAAATGCATATGCATCACTCAACCTCCTGGATTCGGCCCTTATTGATTTCAATAGGGCTTATCAACTCAATCCGGCAGTTGCGACCCTGCTTGGTGACCGTGGGTCTGTATACTTCAGATTGGGGCAGTTTGAAAATGCAATTGAAGACTGCAGCCGTAAAATAGCTGCCGATCCGAACAATACCGGCGCCTATCTGAACCGCGCTGTTGCATACAGTTCTCTTCAAAAATGGGACCCGGCAATCCGGGATTACACGGTTGTGATCAATGCACGCACCGACAATCCCAATGTGTATGAATGGAGAGGTGTTTCGTATAGTAGTATCGGGTCTTACCAGCTGGCAATCAACGATTTCACGGAGGGGATCCGGGTTGATCCCCGAAAACCGTCACTGTATGTTAACCGGGCTGTTGCTTACCACAAAGCCGGAATGGTTCAGAAAGCAAATGAGGATGTTAAAATGGCCCGGCAATTGGGTGCCAGTGTCAATGAGCAGTTGCTGTTCGCTGTAAAAAAATAGTGTTATCCGTAATCGCAGAATATAATGAAACAAGGTAATAAAAATCTGAAGCAGGTTCCGGCGCAGAAGACAATTCCCAAAGGAACTCATCCGGTAAAAATGCAAAAACCTTTGGCCGGAACGCCGGAACCATCTTATGCAAAAGTCATCGTCCTTGCAGTTATTCTGATCGTAACCTTTGCGGCTTTTTTCCCTTCACTCCGGAACGACCTGCTGAAAACCTGGGATGATCAGGCATACATTACAAGAAATGATCTGGTAAAGAACCTGACAGGCGATAATGTTGCAAAAATATTTAAAGAGGACAAAGGTTTGTACGCAAATTACCATCCACTGACCACCCTTTCCCTTGCCATCAACTATCATTTCTCGAAAGAAGAGACTTTTGGCTACCATCTGACCAACCTGCTCCTTCATCTTCTCAACACCCTGCTTGTTTTCATCTTTATCTACCTGCTGACGCGGAAAAACCTGGTCATTGCCGGCGTAACATCACTGCTGTTCGGACTAACTCCCATCCACGTTGAGTCTGTTGCCTGGATCTCTGAACGTAAGGATGTGCTTTACTCTTTTTTCTTCCTTGCATCACTTATTGCATATCAGCAGTTTCTTAAGAAATCGAACTGGTTGTTTTACATCCTGTCCCTTGCCTTCTTTCTCTGTTCCTTGTTGTCGAAAGCCATGGCAGCGAGTCTTCCGGTGGTGTTGGTTTTAATTGATTTCATGGAAAAGAGAAAATGGAGCCTGAAACTGTTTGCTGAAAAGGTTCCTTATCTGTTTCTTGCAGTTATCCTGGGATTGTATGCGATCAGGATGCAGGCGGAGGGAAATGCCATGGGGGCGGTTACTTTCCCGCTGATCAGCCGGCTGTTTCATGCCTGCTATGGCTTTACAGCATACATCTCTAAAATATTTTTACCGGTCGGCTTGTCGACTTTTTATCCTTATCCATATCCCCTCGTTAATGCAGGCTGGATAACCAATACCACGCCATCCGTGTTTTACCTCACATTCCTGGTTTCCGCCGTACTCTTCTTCTTTTCCATCTACGCTGTTTTTTCAGGCAAAAAAAACCTGCGTATCCTTGGGTTCGGGTTGTTGTTTTATGCCATCACCATCGCCCTGGTCCTTCAGTTTCTCCCGGTTGGCCGCGCCATCATGGCTGACAGGTATGCCTATGTTCCGTCGATCGGCCTGTTCTTTATCATCGGTTATTTTGCCGGCGAACTTTATGATAAAAAGATGTTCCGGATACCTGTGGTTGTAATTCTGCTTCTGTATTCGGGTTTTTTATTTTTTCTTACAAGGGAACAAACCAGGGTGTGGAAAAACGATGAAACATTATGGAACAATGTGATCAGTATCTTCCCCGGGGATAACAGGATTGCAATCGCCTATGCCAACAGGGCGCAGTACTATCAGCTTCAGGGCAAACCCACAGAGGCACTTAAAGACCTGCTGGTCGTTGCCGGCTGGAATTCCAAAGATGACAATGCCCTGGATAAAATCGGGAAAATTTATGGCAAGGAGCTAAAGGACCTGAATACAGCCATTACCTACTTTAAACAGGCATATCAGGTGAATCCGCAGAATCTTGAGGTGATCAGGGACCTGGCCACGGTATACGGAATCACCGGCGATGTCAGGAGCTCCCTTGAATATTCCCTCAAAGGACTGGAAATAAACAAGGATGATGCGTTTCTTTTGTATAGTGCAGGAGTTGGTTACAGCAACCTCGGGCAAAAGGCCCTGGGACAGGAGTATCTGGATAAAGCAATCAGGATTGATCCCGGTTTGAAACGGAATTGAGCATCAATTATGATCTGTTCGCAGCGGCAAAATTCGGGTTAAACAGTTTGACAATTTTCAGGGAGAGGTCAAGGAATAGCGCACCCGGATGTGCATTGCGTTCGATGTGGTAAATGGCATCATTTAAAAGTTTATTGAAGTCCGCCAGGTTTTCAGACCTGATGAACGGAGAGAATCCGCTGATGAATTTCAGCTCTTCACCTTCAATGCTTTCAGGGATTCGCCCGAGATAATTGCTTGAAGCACATATGCCGATTGTTTTAAGCGCATAGATGAGGAAACTTTTCTCCTTTTCCCGTCCGCTTTTCCCGATTTCGGTTGAGAATTTGATCAGGTCCGGTATTTTTGCTCCGTAACAGGCCCTCATCCACTGGCGGAAAGTTATAAAATGTGCTGCATCATCCTCTGTGGCAACGTGTCTGGCAGCATTATACTTTGGGATCTTGACCATCAGGGTGCGTGATAAAATGGTCTTGATGATCTGATCAGGATCTTCTGAAAGCAGGATGAAGAGTGTTTTCTCAGGTGGTTCTTCAAGGATTTTCAGAATTTTTGGCGCAGCCATATAATTCAGCTTTTCCACCATCCAGATGATCATCACCTTGTAGTCGGATTCATAGCTTTTGTAACTCAGTGTGGTGATGATTTCATTGCAGTCATAAACATTGATGGAGCCCTGTTTGTTCTCAATGCCGATAGCTTCATACCACTCCTGCAGTCCCGACCCGAAATTGTTTTCCAGCAGGAAAGACCGCCACTCTTCAATAAAGTGTTTGCTTTGCGGTTTGGAGGAGATTTTTTTTGTGGTGGCAACCGGGTAGATAAAGTGCAGATCCGGATGGGCAAGCTTCTGATATTTGATGCATGAGGGGCATACGCCGCAGGAGTCGGGCATTTCTCTGGAAAGTTGATGAGGAACATCTGTACCTGCTGCGATATTTTGTTTGAGGGTACAGTTGATAAACTGGGCGTAAGCGACGGCCAGGGCGAGTTTACTGCTCTCTTCCGGCCCGAAGAAGAGCTGAGCGTGGCTGACACGCTGGTCGAGAACAGTCCCGACCAGTTTGCTTTTAATTTGTTGGTTTCCCGGTATATCGCTGAACTTCATAAACTGAATGTTTCCTCTGCAGACCTACTCTTTCTACACATTTTTGCAACATAGAAGATACACGAAGAAGGCACGGAGAGCCACGAATACTGTTTAAAGAAAAACTATTTCCTCTGTGGCACTCCGTATTTCCTCTGTGTTTCTTCTCTGTGTAATTAATTATTTAACAAATGTTTAATGTCATATTTCAAAATTTCGAACAAATAACGCAGCTCATACGATGTGTATAAAGAGCAGACTTGCAGACAAGGTGATAATTATATCAGCAAATTTACCGGAAAATATCGGTTTTGTGAATCATTGCCAGAATATTTCAGGGAGTGTGTACCGATCAGCCTGACCTGCCGGTAATTTTGTTTTCGGAACCAGGGATACTGAGCGGACAGGGTATTTCAGCTTCTTTCTCTTTTTACCTGCAAAACTGATGTTTGAATCAATCTGAACAACTTTAAACCGGATCATGGGTGCCATGGTGTTTTTTATTGCTTAATCAGGATTTTATAAAAAGGTGGATGGGAAAAGTGAAGAAGTTATTAACAAAATGTCGAATGATCGGCGTAAATTTGTGATCATTGCTCAATTGCGGGCTGCAATGTGCCGGGCAGGGTTAATCATTGCAATAATATTCATGAATATGATTAAAGTAGTTGCCGACGATAAGATTCCATTTGTGAAAGGTGTCCTTGAGCCTTATGCATCAGTCACGTACATGGATGGCCGGCAAATCGACCATGCTGCCGTTGAAAAGGCGGATGCCCTCATTGTCAGAACCCGGACTATTTGCAATGAATCGTTATTGCTGGGTTCCACTGTTAAGTTCGTTGCAACTGCAACAATTGGCTTCGATCATATTGATACCGCTTTTTGTGATGCGCATGCAATAAAATGGGTCAATGCCCCGGGGTGCAATGCGGCATCAGTTCAGCAATATATCGCATCCGTCCTGGCCACGCTCAGTGTGAAACATGATTTTCCCCTTTCCGGCAAAACCATCGGAATTGTAGGTGCCGGACATGTGGGGAAAAAGGTGAAGGCCCTCGCCGGGTTGCTGGGTATGAGGGTGCTCCTGAATGATCCCCCAAGAGCCAGATATGAAGGCGACCCTGAATTTGTTTCACTTGAAAAACTCCTCAATGAATCGGACATCGTTACCCTGCATGTTCCTTTGAACATGACCGGGGAGGATAGAACATTTCACCTTATCAATAAGCACTCATTAAAGATGATGAAGGACGGTTCATGGCTGATAAATTCATCCCGAGGAGAGGTTGCCGACAGCCATGATCTTAAAATTGCGTTGGATGGCGGGAAACTGAGGGGTGCAATTATTGATGTATGGGAACATGAACCTGAAATTGACAGTCAGCTTTTGGAGAAAGTAACAATTGCCACCCCTCACATTGCCGGTTATTCAGCTGATGGAAAAAGAAATGGAACTGTTCATGCAGTAAAGGCCCTTGGGCAACACTTTAACCTTCCGGTGACAACCTGGGAGCCCTCGGAAATGCCTTTGCCCTCAGCTCCGGTTTTGATAATAAATTGCACTGATCAATTGGTGGAAAAAATTATATGCAAAGCCATCCTGCATACTTATAATGTAACTGAAGAAGATACCCGCTTTCGGTCCAGTCCGGGTGATTTTGAAGCGCAACGGGGTAATTATCCTGTCAGAAGAGAGTTTCCGGCATTTCAGGTGAAATTGATAAACAGTACTGCCGGAACAAAAGAGATCTTAAAACTATTGGGATTTTCGGTGATTGAAAACGTTGACAATAAATAAATCTTGTATGAATAAACTTGCAGATATTGGATTGATCGGCCTGGCCGTTATGGGTGAAAACCTGGTTCTGAACATGGAAAGCAAAGGCTTTACTGTTGCAGTTTTTAACCGTTCAACATACAAAGTCGACAACTTTATAAAGGGCCGTGGCGGTAACAAGAAAATAATCGGCACACATTCCATTTCAGAATTTGTTAAAGCGCTGGAGCGGCCACGCAAGGTGATGTTGATGGTAAAAGCGGGTAAACCGGTGGATGACTTCATTGAATTGCTGCTTCCACATCTCGAAAAAGGCGATGTCATCATTGATGGAGGTAATTCACACTTCCTCGATACAAACCGCCGGACTGCCTTTCTGGAAAGCAAAGGTTTTCTTTATATCGGAACCGGTGTTTCCGGTGGTGAAGAAGGCGCTCTGCATGGCCCATCCATCATGCCGGGTGGGGCATTTGCAGCATGGCCTGCTGTTAAGCCAATCTTTCAGGCCATAGCCGCCAAAGTGGGTGACGGGATTCCCTGCTGTGACTGGGTGGGTGAAAATGGTGCCGGACACTTCGTTAAAATGGTCCATAATGGCATCGAATATGGCGACATGCAGTTAATATGCGAAACATACCAGGTAATGAGAGACTTCCTTGGAATGTCAGCTGCTGAAATTCACCTGGTTTTTAAGGAATGGAATGATGGCGAACTGGACAGCTATCTGATAGAAATCACGAGGGATATTTTTGCTTTCCGGGACAAGGATGGAACAGCGCTCGTGGATAATATCCTGGATACTGCCGGGCAGAAAGGCACAGGAAAATGGACCAGCATTGCAGCATACGACCTTGGTGTTCCGTTGACACTGATTGGAGAAGCTGTTTTCGCAAGGAGCCTCTCCTCACAAAAGGAGGAAAGGGTAGCTGCCTCCAAACTGCTCTCAGGACCTCCCAAAACGTTCAACGGTGACAGGCAAAGTTTCCTGCTGGATCTCAAACAGGCTTTATATGCCTCAAAAATTGTTTCTTATACCCAGGGCTACTTGTTGATGAGAGCCGCTGCCATGGAGTATGGCTGGAACCTTAATTATGGAGGAATAGCCATGATGTGGAGAGGTGGCTGCATCATCCGTTCTGCGTTTCTGGAAAAGATCTGGGATGCATTCAATCACGATCCGTCACTGGCAAACCTTATTTTTGACCCGTTTTTCAGGGAAACCATGATGATTGCCCAGTCAGGATGGAGAAATGTTATTGCGGAGGCTGCGAAAAACGGAGTCCCTTTGCCGTCAATGTCATCGGCGCTTGCCTATTATGACGGTCTAAGAACTGCCAATCTGCCGGCAAACCTGCTTCAGGCGATGCGGGATTATTTTGGGGCACATACGTATGAACGGACTGACCATCCGCGTGGAGAATTTTTCCATACCAATTGGACTGGCCGGGGCGGGGATACTTCCTCGTCAACCTATAATGTGTAACTGATTGGGATTAACGTATTAGATCACCTTCGCACACATAAACTCCCGGTTCATGCGGGCAATGTTTGAACGGGAAATAAGTTTCGGACATTCAGCCTCGCAGGCATAAGTGTTGGTGCAATTTCCAAAGCCCAGTTCATCCATCATTTTCACCATCTTTTTAACACGCTGTTTTGCTTCTACCTGTCCCTGGGGGAGCAATGCGAATTGAGATACTTTTGCCGAAACAAACAACATGGCCGATGCGTTTTTACAGGCAGCAACACAGGCACCACAGCCAATGCATGCAGCTGCATCCATGGCCAGTTCGGAGTTTTCCTTGCCGACGAGAATATTGTTGGCTTCAGCGGCTCCACCGGTGTTAACTGAAACATAGCCACCCTCCTGGATGATCTTGTCAAAGGCCGACCGGTCCACCATCAGGTCCCTGATCACAGGAAAAGGTTTGGCACGCCAGGGCTCAATCACAATTGTGTCGCCATCCTTGAACTTCCGCATGTGAAGCTGACAGACAGTAACTGCATCATCGGGGCCATGGGGACGGCCATTGATGTAGAGGCTGCACATTCCACAAATACCCTCGCGGCAGTCGTGGTCAAAAACCACTGGTTCCTCATTTTTATTGATAAGCTGCTCATTCAGAATGTCAAGCATCTCCAGGAAAGAACAACTCGGGGAAATATTCTTCAGTGAATAGGTGACGAATTTACCGGTGGATTTTGCATCCTTCTGCCGCCAGATTTTTAATGTAAGGTCCATATCAGTTCAAAATTCAAACGTGTATTTACTTGTACTTCAGCATTCAATATTCAATATTCAATATTCAATATTCATTTTATTTATAAACCCTCTGCTTCACCTCAATCTCCTCATAAACCAAAGGCTCCTTATGCAGCAAAAAATCTCCGTCACCTTTATATTCCCAGGCCGCGACATACTTATATTCGTCATCGTTGCGCTTGCATTCGCCTTCTTCAGTCTGGTATTCCTCGCGGAAATGGCCGCCACAGCTCTCGTTGCGGTTCAGTGCATCGTTGGCCATCAGTTCTCCCAGTTCCAGGAAGTCTGCAACCCGGTTGGCTTTTTCGAGCTCCACATTTAATTCTAACAACGTTCCGGGGATTTTGACATCCTTCCAGAATTCTGCTCTTAATTTGCGGATCAGTTCAATGGCTTTTTTTAATCCGGCTTCATTCCGGGCCATGCCCACATATTCCCACATGATCTTTCCAAGCTCTTTATGGAAATAGTCAACAGACCTGGTTCCTTTGATTGCCATCAGTTTTTCAAGCCGGGTTTGCACCGCTTTTTCGGCTTCTGCGAATTCAACTTTATCTGTCGACATCCTGGCAACACGAATTTCGCCGGAAAGATAGTTCTGCACGGTATAGGGCAAAACAAAATACCCGTCAGCAAGTCCCTGCATCAGTGCCGAAGCACCAAGCCGGTTTGCGCCGTGGTCGGAGAAGTTGGCTTCTCCTGCGGCGAACAATCCGGTAACGGTTGTCTGAAGTTCGTAATCAACCCATGTTCCTCCCATGGTGTAGTGGGCCGCGGGATAGATCATCATCGGGTTTACATAAGGATTTTCATCCACAATCTTTTCATACATCTGGAAGAGGTTGCCATAGCGGTCTTCGATAACATTTTTCCCGAGGCGCCCGATCGACTCCTTGAAGTCAAGGAATACAGCCAATCCCGTTTCACCCACACCAAAACCGGCATCGCAACGCTCTTTTGCAGCGCGTGATGCTACATCCCGGGGTACCAGGTTCCCGAAAGCCGGGTACCGGCGCTCAAGGAAATAGTCGCGGTTTTCTTCAGCAATGTCGTTGGCTTTAAGTTTCCCGTTGCGATGTGCCTCGGCATCCTCTTTTCTCTTTGGAACCCATATCCGGCCGTCATTTCGGAGGCTTTCACTCATCAGGGTGAGTTTCGACTGGAAATCACCATGCACGGGAATGCAGGTAGGGTGGATCTGTGTAAAACAGGGATTGGCAAGCCATGCCCCTTTTTTGAAAATCTGCCAGATAGAACTTGTATTGGAGCCCATGGCATTGGTGGAGAGGTAAAAGACGTTACCATAACCGCCTGTAGCCACAACAACGGCATGGCCGAAATGGCGTTCAAGTTTTCCGGTGATCAGGTCACGTGCGATGATACCCCGTGCCTTCCCGTCAACAATAACCACATCCATCATTTCGTGGCGGTCGTAAAGCTTGACAGTGCCAAGCTTGATCTGGCGGCTGAGCGCACTGTAGGAACCCAGCAGAAGTTGCTGTCCAGTCTGACCGCGTGCAAAAAAGGTCCTGGAAACCTGGGCGCCGCCAAACGAGCGGTTTTCAAGCGATCCGCCGTATTCACGGGCAAAAGGAACCCCCTGTGCCACACACTGGTCGATGATCGCGTTGCTCACTTCAGCAAGGCGGTAAACGTTTGCTTCACGTGCCCGGTAATCGCCACCTTTGATGGTGTCGTAAAAAAGCCGGTAAACGCTGTCACCATCATTCGGATAGTTCTTGGCTGCATTGATCCCGCCCTGGGCCGCGATGCTGTGTGCCCGGCGTGGCGAATCCTGGTAGCAGAAAATCTTTACATTGAAGCCCATCTCACCAAGGGAAGCTGCGGCGGCAGAACCGGCCAGCCCTGTTCCCACGACAATAATGTCAAGTTTGCGCTTGTTGCTAGGATTAACGAGGTTTTGATGGTCCTTGTAATGGGTCCACTTTGAGGTCAGCGGACCTTTGGGAATCTTTGGATTTAATTCAGCCATGATGACTAACGGATAAGTAAAAAGTAAATGGGAATGATCATATAGCCCAGGGGAACAACAATGGCATAAAAAGTTCCGAACCGCTGGAGACAAACATTGTATTGGGGATGGTTGATGCCGAGCGTTTGCCAGGCAGCCTGGAAAGCCTGGTTCAGGTGAAACCCGAGTACCACAATCAGGATGATATACAGGAACGAATAAACCGGCATGGCAAATAACTGCTGGGCAATTACATAGAAATCCGGTTCGCCTTCGGGCAACATGTTCGGGTTTGATACCAGTCCCAGTTTGATGAAATAAAAGTTGACGAAATGGATGACCAGGAATACAAGTACAATTCCTCCGGTATAGATCATGTATTTCGACAGGAATGGCGTGTCAGTTTTATTCGACACAAGGTACCTGACCGGACGAGCCATCCAGTTTTGTACCTGGAGGATGATCCCGAGTACGATGTGAATAATGAAACCGGCAAAAAGACCGATCTCGAAAACTTTCACAATGTAGTTCGTTCCCATGAAATGGGCCGCGGCAGTAAACCATGCGCCGCCGTCATCGCGCAAAAGACACAGGTTGATACCCAGGTGTACCACCAGGAAGATCATCAGGAACAG
This sequence comes from uncultured Bacteroidales bacterium, assembly GCA_903926565.1. Lineage (GTDB taxonomy): Bacteria > Bacteroidota > Bacteroidia > Bacteroidales > FEN-979 > CAIVAT01. Next base: position 6,547 of record CAIYJU010000158.1, on the reverse strand, counting down.
ACCCAGAAATGCCATCCAGATCTTTTTTGTGATCGAAGAAAATCGTAAAAATGAGGAATTCATAACAGCTTTTAATATATTTGTTCGTTGTTTGACAAAATTAGAATGAAATATCTATCCAATACGAAATATTTCTGTTATTTTTACAATTCAAAACCAGTCTAAATTATGTTCCCAAAATCTGTATACAGCGATCGTCGCAAAAAGCTCCGCAATGAACTCTCAGGCGGTCTTGTTTTCTTTTTAGGCAACCAGGAAGTGCCTTTCAACTATCCGGCCAATACCTACTCTTTCCGCCAGGATAGCAATTTTTCCTATTTCTTTGGCCTGGACCATCCCGATCTGGCTGCCATCATTGACCTTGATGAAGGCAAAGATTATATCTACGGCAACGATGTGGATATCGAAGACATTATCTGGATGGGTGTTCAGCCAACCATCAAAGACCAGGCTGCAAGGGTAGGAGTGGAGCATACAGCCCCCCTCACAGGCCTCAATGAAATGATTAAAACAGCGCGGGAAAAAGGACGTAAAATACATTATGTTCCACCCTATCGCGGAGAAACCATCATCTGGCTGTCTGACCTGTTGGGAATTCACCACCTGGAACTTAAAGCCAACGCATCCGTCCCACTCATCAAAGCCGTTATCAAATTGCGGATGAAGAAAGATCTGATCGAAGTGGCAGAGATCGAGAAGATGGTGGATGTTGCCTGGAAGATGCATACTACCGGGATGAAGATGGCAAAACCTGGTGTAGTAGAGCGCGAAATTGCAGGTACCATCGAAGGGATCGCACTGGCGAATGCCGGCCCGGTTTCGTTTCCCGTGATCCTCTCCATCAACGGGCAAACCCTGCACAACCATTACCATGGCAATACGCTTGTTGAAGGCAGGATGCTTGTGATCGATGCCGGTTGTGAGAATGACCTTCACTATTCAAGCGATATCACGCGTACAGTTCCGGTTGGAGGAAAGTTCAATGCCCGTCAGAAAGGGATTTATGAAGTCGTCCTGAATGCAAACCTCACCGCTGCAAAAGCGGTAAAACCCGGAGTTCCGTTTAAGGAAATTCACATGCTGGCAGCAACTGAAATTGCCAAAGGGCTGACCAGCCTTGGCATTATGAAGGGTGACCCTGCAGAAGCAGCGCAGAAAGGCGCTCACACACTGTTCTTCCCCCACGGACTGGGCCACCCGCTCGGATTGGATGTTCACGACCTCGAAGGAATGGGGGAGAACCTGATCGGTTATGATGAAGAAGTCCAGCGCAGCAAGGAGTTCGGACTCGCCTTTCTGAGGTTCGGCAGAAAATTGCAGGAGGGTTTCGTGATGACCATCGAACCCGGCATCTATTTTATTCCTGAACTGATCGACATCTGGAAAGCCGAAAACAAACTGGCAGAATACATCAATTACGATGTGGTGGAAACCTACAAGGATTTTGGCGGCATCCGCATTGAAGATGATGTGCTGGTCACCGCTGATGGTTATCGGGTGCTTGGCAAACCCATTCCTAAGACTGTGGCGGAGATTGAAGCGTTAATGGGTTAATAACCCTTTGATCTCAGGAATAAACCAAAAGGTCATCCATATGGCAGTAGCAAAATTTCAAAAGAAAAATATCAATTATACCGATGATGGAAGTGGAAAGGTCATTGTACTGCTTCACGGCTTCACCGAATCATTGAAAATCTGGACAGGTTTTGCCACACAATTGTCAAAAAAGTACCGTGTGATTACCATCGACCTGCCGGGCCATGGAAAGAGCGATTGCGTAGGTAAAGTCCATACAATGGATCTGTTGGCTGATGTGGTTTTCTCTGTCCTGAAAAAGCTAAAGGTTGGTAAATGCCTCATGGTTGGCCATTCCATGGGAGGGTATGTGATGCTCGCATTTGCAGAAAAGTATCCGGAACACCTTCGCGGAATATCTCTTTTTCACTCGCACTGTTTTGCCGATACTGTAGCCGAACAGGTTAACCGCAGCCGTACCATCGCAGTCGTCAACCAGGATAAATTCAGCTATGTGGCACAGTTTATTCCGAGTCTCTTTCCGGTGGAGGTGCACAAGAAGTTCTCAAAACAGATCGAACTGATGATCCGGCGTGCGGCAAAAATGGAGAGGGAGGGAGTTGTTGCTGCACTCGAAGGGATGAAGATCCGAAAAGACCAGTCGGAGTTACTCAAAAGCACACCACTCCCCGTTATGTTCATATTGGGACAGAAGGACTCACGGGCCCCGATTCCCCGGCTTTGGGAAATGATCGCCATGCCTGCAGTGAGTGAAACACTGATGTTGCGTGAATGCGGGCACATGGGCTACATTGAAGCACCTCAGGAGACCCTGAACGCCTTAACCGGATTTGCGCGGAAGGTCCTGTGATCGGAGTCATTCCCGCCAATTTCATGTTATTCTCACAGGAATTATAGTTTAGAATCTATCTGGTTTCTTAGGGTTACCTGTAAAAATTCATTTCACAAAGATACTTCCACACCCGCTCAGGCAGAAAATAACGCATATCCTTTCCCTCTCTGATTCCCTGCCGGATGAAGGAGGAGGAGACCGTGATCAGCGGCGCATCCACGAATTGAAAGGATGGATGTTCATCAAACCTGCTGCTTTCCACACCAGGCCTGGGATACACGTAAAACCGGTAAAGATCTGCCAAAGCCTCCCAGTTCTTCCATTTATGAAAAGTGCCCAAGTTGTCTGATCCGATGATTGGAATAAACTGCCGGCCCGGATATTTCTCCTGAAGATAGGTGAGGGTGTCAATTGTATAGGATGGTTTGGGTAACTTGAACTCGATATTTGATGATTTGAACCGGGCATCATCTTCAATGGCCAGGTCAACCAGCGCCAGCCTGTGATGGTCGGCCAGAAGGGTGGCTTTTTCCTTCAGCGGATTATGTGGTGACACCACGAACCAGACCTGGTCCAGATCGGTATATTCCGCCATGTATGATGCAATCATCAGGTGCCCTGCGTGAACCGGGTTGAAGGAACCGAAGAGGAGACCGGTCTTTTTTTGGGGAGGCATAGGGATTTACGATTGGATGATTTACGATTGACGATTTTTGTGCTACCGGTCGCAGGTTACGAAATTAGGAATAATGGCGTAGAATACAAAAAGTTGTTCGCTACAAACTTTTTTAACCCATTTCGTGGAACTTTACAAACCTTCCTGATCTTCGTGAAAGATTATTTTTCGTCATGTCGCCGGTCACATTTTTTAATTTTATTTATATTTAATCTAAATTAATTATATTTGTAGACTGAATAGAACAACGTCCCCATGAGAAAAATTATAGGTTCCTTCATGCTGTTCTTCCTGGCAGGTGCGATTTCTTATGCCCAGGTTGGCATCAGCAACGACAACAGCGATCCGGATCCTTCGGCCATGCTGGATGTTAAATCTACATCAAAAGGTATATTGGTGCCAAGGATGACCATTGCCGAGCGCAACGCCATCAGCAGCCCGGCCAACGGATTGCTCGTTTTCTGCACCGATAACAGTCACTATTTTTCCAATAAAGGAACGCCAACCGTTCCCAATTGGATCATGGTCAGCAGCCAGTGGCTGAACAACGGGAACAATATCTATTTCAATTCAGGCAATGTTGGCATAGGGGTCGCTTCTCCCACCGCACTGTCGCTTCAGGTCAATGGAAAAATTGGCGCCACATACGGATCCGTCACCTCCCCAGGTTTTACGTTCGACAATGGCGTCGAGAATACAGGTTTTTCAAGTCCGGCCGCCTTCAGCATCTCCTTCATCACCCAGGCAACCGAAAAGATGCGGTTAAACCAGTCCGGTGCCCTCGGCATTGGAACTGTATCCCCAAGCGCTGCGTCCCTCCTTGAAATCTCTTCCACAACCAAAGGGTTTCTTCCTCCCAGGATGACCTATGCGCAACGCAATGCCATTGTGAACCCGGCCGAAGGACTGATGGTCTTTTGTACCAACTGCAACACCGACGGATCAGGTGTTATCTCCTATTATGAGAATGGATTCTGGCGATCTGTTTCCCTGACCTGTATGAAACCGTTCCCACCTCCTGCAGGTACCCATGTGCAATCAAACACGCAGATTATCTGGAACTGGAGTGCCGTGCCCATCGCAGATGGATATAAATGGAGCACGACCAACAACTTTGCAACCGCAATCAGCATGGGAACATCCACCACAAAAACGGAAACAGGTCTGATCACAGGTACCAGTTATACCCGTTATGTATGGGGTTACAGCAATTGCGGTCCCTCTGAACCGACCATCATGACAGCCCAGGCCCTTCCCTGCGGGTCGTCGTTTACAATGACCCACACAGCCGGACCCGTTGCCCCTGTCACCAAAACGGTCACCTATGGCACCGTTTCCAACATCCCTGGCGAAACTGCAAAATGCTGGATCACCCGCAACCTGGGAGCAAGTCAACAGGCAACTGCAGTCAGCGACGGCACTGAGCCTTCGGCTGGCTGGTACTGGCAGTTTAACCGGGAACAGGGATACAAACATGACGGGACGACCCGGACGCCCAACACGATCTGGATCACATCAATCCCGGAAGGTTCAGATTGGGAACCAGCCAACGATCCGTGTTCGCTTTTGCTGGGAAGTGCCTGGCGGATACCCACCCTTACAGAATGGACCAACGTGGATGCAACCGGCAATTGGATCAACTGGAATGCGCCATTCAGCTCAGGTTTACACATGCACGCTGCCGGGTTCCTGAGCGCCGCTAGTGGGGCACTTAGCTTTCGCGGCTCCTTCGGCTTATACTGGAGCAGTGCGCATTACGATGCTGCCAATGGCTGGTACCTGAGCTTAGATATAAATGCCTGCCAAATGATCAGCAACACCAAATTGATTGGCTTCTCTGCCCGATGCCTAAGGGATTACTAATTTGTTTGATCATGGGCAATGATGCCTTTATTGAAAAGCTGATGCAAATTCTGAAATCCTGAAACCATGTCACCGAAAATTCAATCACCATGAAAAGATTTGCCATGTTCCTGGTAGTATGTCTTATTACCGGAAGGACTGCCATCGGTCAGGTCGCCATAAGCACCGACAACAGCGCCCCAAACAACTCGGCGATGCTCGAGGTGAAATCCTCTTCAAAAGGGTTCCTTCCCCCCCGGATGACCTATGCAGAACGAAATGCAATTTCAAGTCCCGCCGAGGGCCTCGTGGTAATTTGCACCAATGGTAAACCGGATGGAACTGGTTGCATTTCCATGTTTTTGGCTGGTCAATGGCTCAACCTTGCCGGTACCTGCGACCTCCCTGTTTCACCTCCGGAAGGGAGCCATGTTCTATCGAACACGCAAATCATCTGGAACTGGAGCGCCGTGCCCATCGCCGACGGTTATAAATGGAACACATCCAACAATTTTGGATCCGCCACCAACATGGGAACAGTGACAACAAAAACTGAAACCGGACTGACCACGGGTACCAGCTACACCCGTTATGTTTGGGGTTACAACAATTGCGGTCCCTCTGCACCAACCATCATGACAGGCCAGGCCCTTCCCTGCGGGTCGTCGTTTACAGTAGCCCACACAGCCGGATCCATTGCCCCGGTTACCAAAACGGTCACTTATGGCACTGTGACCAACATCCCGGGCGAAACAGCGAAATGCTGGATCACCTGCAACCTGGGGGCAAGTCAGCAGGCAACTTCGGCTGCCGATGCCACAGAGGCCTCTGCCGGCTGGTACTGGCAGTTTAACCGGATGCAGGGATATAAACATGATGGCACCACCCGGACGCCCAATACTACCTGGATCACATTAATTTCTGAAGATCTGGATTGGGAATCCGTTAACGACCCCTGTTCTATTTTGTTAGGCAGTGCATGGCGGATACCCACCTCTACCGAATGGACCAATGCAGATGCTGCCGGGAACTGGACGAACTTGAACGGGCCATTTACCTCCGGATTAAAAATGCATGCTGCCGGGTACCTTGACAACAGTGTTGGTTTCCTCACCGATCCCGGTGTAAAAGGAACTTACTGGAGCACTTCACAGAGCAGTGTGTCGGCAGGCAAGATATTGTTATTCAGCACAGTAAATTGCAATCTGTCTGGTCTTAGAAAAGAACATGGCTTCTCTGCCCGGTGCGTTAGAAAATAGTTATACTTCGATTTATTTGCTCATTGGTTAACAGCACTTATCGAAGAGTTTTTGCAGAATCTCATATGAAATGAAATTGTCCCCATAACATAATCTACCATGAAGAAAATCGCAATATTTCTATTAATCTGTCTTATGACCGGAACCATTGCTTATGGCCAGGTCGCCATCAGCACCGACAACAGCGATCCGGATCCTTCGGCCATCCTGGATGTTAAATCTACATCAAAAGGTTTGCTGGTGCCCCGGATGACCATTGCCGAACGCAACGCCATCAGCAGCCCGGCCAGCGGATTGCTCGTTTTCTGCACCGATAACAGTCACTATTTTTCCAACAAGGGAACACCGGCAGTTCCCAATTGGATCATGATCAGCAGCCAGTGGCTGAACAACGGGAACAAT
>CAIYJU010000157.1 GCA_903926565.1 uncultured Bacteroidales bacterium | reverse complement strand
CTTCTCCTGACGGAGAGTCATTCTGCAATTTCCAAAGAGATGATCGTGGATTTTACTGAAGGCCATCCGGGAATTACCTCCTGCATTTTGTCCTCCGTAATTCAACATGATGAATCGATTCCCAAATACCTGAAAGAGCATATGTTGTTTATCGGGCTGGATGAATCCACCCCCGTTCCGATCCTGAACCGGTATGCATCAAAAGATACCCTTGGCAAGGACCGGCTTGCAGCTGCAGTCGCCGGTGCAGCCACATTCCCGGGAGAAAACGTACTGATCGTCAATGCCGGAACAGCCCTGACATTTGATTTTGTAACAAAGGCGGGCGAGTATCTTGGCGGCGCTATCTCCCCCGGAATGCAGATGCGGTTCAACGCCCTGCATACTTTTACAGACAAGCTTCCGTTAATAGCATACCGGGAATCCTGCGAACTGGTGGGGACAGATACGGCGACGAGCATCCTGTCGGGTGTAGTCAATGGAATGGTGGCTGAAATTGAGGGAATTTCCCGGGGTTATGAAGACAAATTCCCGGGGTTGAAAATAATTGTCAGCGGCGGGGACTTGAATTATTTTGTCAAACGGCTAAAAATTAGCATCTTTGCACTCCCAAATATCGTCATACACGGGTTACAACAAATTCTTTCATTTAATGTCAATAAAGCCTATTAGCCTGCGACTTCCGATCATTCTCTGCTTTTTTTTATTCACCCTGGCCGCGTTTCCGCAAATCCGGATTGTATCCCCCTATTCACGATTTGGTATTGGCGACCTAGCCGACAATAACAATGCATGGAGCCTTTCCATGGGGCAACTGGGTATCGGTTTACGAAGCCCCCAGCATGTTAACTATATGAATCCCGCATCCTATACTGCCTTTGACTCCCTGTCACTGGTTTTTGATGGTGGCTTCCACGGAGAATTCGTAAATCTGAAGTCGGATTATCAGAGTGTCAACCGCAATTATGCTTCACTTGGATACATTCTTTTCGGAATGCCCGTGAACAAATGGTGGAAAACAAGCCTGGGGCTCATCCCGTTCAGTGACGTAGGATACAGCGTGGCCAATTACAGTGAATATCAGAATTCCGGGACCGTTGTACGTCTCTATAACGGTTCAGGCGGCATCAGCCGTCTTTACTGGGGAAACGGCTTCCGAATCCTTAAAAATCTCTCCGTTGGGGTCAACGTCTCCTATCTTTTTGGCAGCATGGACCGTGAAGCTGTTGTTCTTTTTCCCGACTCCCTTTATTCCATGAATATCAAGGAGCTTTTTCATGTGACGATGAATGACCTCTACTACAGCTTCGGGGCTCAGTACCGGATGAGAGTTAAAAACGATATTTTTGTGACACTTGGTGCCGTTTATTCGCCTACACTGAGCATGTCTTCAAAAGCAGATATGCTGGCCACCACCTTCCTCCTGAACTCGTCCGGGGTGGAATCGAACCGCGATACCCTGAAGGTGCTTGAGGGCAATAAAGGCAGAATTATCATTCCCATGAATATCGGCGGGGGTTTTTCATTTGAAAAAACAGATAAGTGGGTAATCGGCGTTGATTTCAAGTGGCAGAACTGGGAGAAATTCAAAGCGTTCAACATGAGTGATTCACTTGTCAACAGCTGGCAGATCAATGTCGGTGGAGAAATAACACCAAAAATCGATAATTACAATAATTACCTGGCCCGGGTGCACTACCGGCTTGGTTTTATGGTCGGTAAGACCTACCTGAACCTTCGCGGGCAGGATCTCAATGAATATGCAGTCAACTTTGGATTTGGATTTCCCCTTCGCGGAATGAAAACCATGGTCAACCTGGGTGCACAATACGGGGTGCGTGGCACAACCGCGCAGCAACTGATCCGTGAAAGCAACTTCAAAATCGTTATCGGGTTCTCGATATACGAAAGATGGTTTGTCAAGCGAAAGTACTATTAGCCTTGAACCTGCCCCGGTTATTACATATGGTTTTTCATTCCCTTCTGCCGGTCATGTTCCTCATGATCTCCTGCAGCAAGGAGCCACAACCCGGCAACTCAATAAAAATGGAGCAGGACGACCCGTCAATGTCGGCCCACAATATCGACGTGCTTTTCAGCGACTCAGGCAAAGTTGAGGCAAGGCTTACCAGTCCGCTGATGAACCGATACACTGGAGAAGCCCCGCTCCTTGAGTTTCCCAACGGGTTTAAAGTGTATATCTACGACTCTGTCCATCAAATCACCTCAACTATTTCGGGAAACCGGGGAACCAGAATGGAGCTTAAGCATGTAATGGAGGCCTGGGGCAATGTGGTGGTCAGAAATGAGAAAAACAATGAACAGATCAATACCGAACACCTGATCTGGGATGAAAATAAACATAAGATCTGGTCGGATGTCAATGTTAAAATTACGAGGCCCGATAATGTTCTTTATGGAACCGGGATGGAGTCCAATGAAACCTTTACCCGCTATTCCATACAGGAACCATCCGGGGAAATGAATGTAAAAAAAGACTCTATTTGAGTGCATTTTGGCATTTTAACTGTCCCATTTCTTTGTTGTTTCGTGAATTATCTCTACTTTTGCACCCTGTTTTAAATTAAATATATAGTAGCATGGCGATTATTGGAAACATTAGAAAACACTCAGGACTGGTTGTCATCATCGTGGGTGTCGCAATTGCTGCCTTTGTAATTGGAGACTTTAGCAAGAAATCTTCTGGCGGCTCTAACGACATCGGCACTGTGAACGGAGAAAGTATTCCTTATGCGGAGTTCAATACCAAAGTTGAAAAGAACCTTGAAATCCAGAAAGAAAATACGGGCAATGATAAAATAACCGATCAGGAAACCTATCAGCTTCGTCAGAGCACCTGGACCACAACGGTTAAAGAACTTCTCATGGGAGAAGAATATGAGGAACTTGGTTTGACTGTCTCTTCAGAAGAACTTTTTGACCAGGTTCAGGGAAAACAACCCCACCGGTTAATTCTGCAATATTTCAAGGATCCTGCAACAGGCCAGTATAACCCTGCCGTGGTTTTGAACTATCTTAAAAACCTTGAAAAGATGGAGCCCAAAGCCAAAAACCAATGGCTTCAGTTCGAAAAAGCAATCAAGGACGACCGCCAGGAGACCAAATTCAACAACCTGCTTACAAAGGCATACTATGTACCCAAAGCCTTTTTAAAGAAAGATTATATCAACCAGTCGAAGACCCTTAACCTTCTTGCTGTTGCCCCTGAACTTACTTCTATTTCCGACAGCTCGGTAAAAGTTACCGATGCCGATTTTCAGAAGTTTTACGACAAGAACAAAATTTACTTCTACATGGAAGATCCCGCCCGGGAGCTCGATTATGTGCTGCTTGAGGTTAAAGCATCTGATATCGACCGCAAAAAAACAGCGGAAGATGTTACCCTGCTTTTTAAAGATTTTCAAACAAGCCTGGATGCAATGACATTTACCAATGCCAATTCAGATGTGAAGGCCGACACCATGTTTGTGAAAAAAGGAACCTTCCCGTCCCAGCTTGACACACTTTTATTTGCTGCCAAACCCGGTGACGTATTCCCTCCGTTTGAATTCAACAACTCCTGGTACATGGCTAAATTGCTTGACATGCAGGAGCGCCCCGACTCGATGAAGGGTTCTCAGATTCTGCTCGCCTTTGCAGGTGCCGGCAACGAGAATATCAAACGCACGAAAGCCGAAGCCAAAACTAAAATCGACAGCCTCATGGCGGCTCTTAAAAAGAGTCCGCAGAGTTTTGCGGAAGCTGCCAAAAAATATTCTGATTATCCATCAGCCAAAGAAGATGGCGGAGACCTTAAATGGTTTAAAGACGGAAATCCCAATTTTGATCCTTTTTTCAAGGCTGGCCTTGAATTGAAACCAAATGAGATGAAGGTGGTTGAAACACGCATCGGTTATTCACTCTTCCTCCTTGCAGAAAAAGCAGCTCCTGTTAAAAAAGTGAAAGCAGCTGTAATTACACGGGCCATTGTGCCAAGCAACCAAACCTTTCAGGACACCTACATGAAAGCCAGCACCTTTGCAGGACAGAATAAAACCCCCGAAGCGTTTGAAAAAGCAGCAACTGCGCAGGGACTTCAGAAACGGTCGGCTCCCAATGTAAGGGAAATGGACAATTATGTGATGGGACTTGCTTCTGCCCGTGAAATGGTGCGCTGGGCTTTCGCTGAAAGCACGAAGATCGGTGAAGTCAGCCCTGTGTTTGATCTGAGCGGAAAATACGGAATTGCCGTTCTGAAGAACATTTCTGAAAAAGGCCAGCAGCCACTTAAAGACATCAAAGCCAGGATCGAACCATCTGTTAAATCCCAGAAAAAGATCGATATGATGGCCGAGAAGATGACCAAAGAGATGGCTACTACCAAAGATATTACTGCCCTTGCAAATAAAATGGGTGCAAAGATCGATACCTCGGCGGTTACTTTTTCAGGTATGAACAGGTCGGCCATCGGACGGGAAGCCGAACTGGTCGGAAAATTATTCACTGCCAAAATAGGAGAACTTCTCGGACCGCTTACCGGTAATTCAGGCGCCTATTTTGCCATTATCACTGATGTGGTTGAAGCACCTTCAAAGGATGATTTCGCCTTTGAAAAGATGCAGCAAATGCAGAATTTCAACCAGAGGGTAACCGGTAGTATGTACTCCGCCCTGGAAAAAACTGCAAAGATTACCGATAACAGGTTGAAATTTTACTAGCCAACAGCGACCTTAAATAAAAAGAGGCTGTCTCATATGGGACAGCCTCTTTTATTTGGTTACTAACCTGAAATCGTGACCGCCCGGGTTATTCAGCCAGCACAAGCACTTTATTGTTAACTACTTCTATTACTCCGCCGTTGATGTCGAAAAACTGCTCCTCCTTCTCACCCTGGTTGATCACTTTGATCTTTCCTTTCCGGAGCACAGAAATCAGGGGCGCGTGATTGTTTAACAATTCAAATGATCCATCTATACCAGGTAACTGGATCAGTCCGACATTGTCGCCGGTAAAGATGGTTGCGTCGGGTGTGATAATTTCAACTTTCACAGTTCAGTATTCAATGTTCATTATTAGGTATTCCTGCCCAGACTATTTACTGTCGGCAAGCATCTTTTTACCCTTTTCAATGGCTTCCTCAATTGTGCCAACCATGCTGAAGGCAGATTCGGGGTACTCATCCACCAATCCATCCATGATCATGTTGAAACCTTTAATCGTATCTTCAATATTTACAAAAGCGCCGGGGATACCGGTGAACTGGGTAGCAACAAAGAATGGCTGTGAAAGGAAACGCTGGACGCGGCGTGCGCGTGAAACAACGAGTTTATCCTCATCAGACAATTCGTCCATTCCCAGGATCGCGATGATATCCTGAAGTTCTTTATACCGTTGCAGAATCCGCTTGACACGCTGTGCGGTATTATAATGTTCCTCGCCAACAACATCCGGTGAAAGGATGCGTGATGTTGAATCCAGCGGATCGACAGCGGGGTAGATTCCCAATTCGGAAATTTTCCGGCTCAACACGGTGGTGGCATCAAGGTGGGCAAACGTTGTTGCAGGAGCAGGGTCCGTTAAATCGTCGGCAGGCACATAAACCGCCTGAACAGAAGTAATAGAACCACGCTTGGTAGAGGTAATACGTTCCTGCATGATCCCCATTTCCGAGGCAAGGGTGGGCTGATAACCCACGGCTGAAGGCATACGGCCCAGAAGAGCTGATACTTCAGATCCCGCCTGGGTAAACCGGAAAATATTGTCAATAAAAAACAGGATGTCGCGACCCCCGGATTTTTCATCGCCGTCACGGAAGTACTCTGCCATGGTCAGACCCGACAGGGCAACGCGGGCACGTGCTCCGGGAGGCTCGTTCATTTGTCCGAAAACCAGTGTGGCCTGTGATTTCAGTAACTCTTCAGGATCAACTTTAGATAAATCCCAGCCGCCCTTCTCCATATCTTCCTGGAAAGCCTCACCATAACGGATAACACCCGACTCAATCATTTCGCGAAGCAGGTCATTACCTTCACGGGTACGTTCACCAACACCGCCAAAAACCGACAAACCGGCATATTTTTTTGCTATATTGTTGATGAGCTCCATGATGATGACGGTTTTACCGACACCGGCACCGCCAAATAATCCAATTTTTCCTCCCTTGGAATAGGGTTCGATCAGGTCAATGACTTTTATTCCGGTAAAGAGGACCTCTTTCGAAGTGCTGAGGGTTTCAAACTTTGGAGGATCACGATGAATGGCATAAACATGTTCTTCGGAAACGGGACCCAATCCGTCGATTGGCTTTCCGATCACGTTGAACAACCTGCCCCTGACCATGTCGCCGACCGGCATTGAGATTGGCCGCCCCTTGGCGACCACTTCCATCCCCCTGCGCAATCCATCGGTAGAGTCCATGGCAACTGTGCGCATGGTGTGTTCTCCAATATCGTACTGACATTCGAGTACAATGACATCACCCTTTTCATTGGTCACCTCAAGGGCATCGTAAATATTGGGAAGTTTGACATCTTCATCAAAGACCACGTCGATAACCGGGCCAATAATCTGAGAGATTTTTCCGTTATTCTTTGCTTGCATGATATGGCTTAATATTTTATGCAAAGATAAAATATCTGTTTGATTAAATGTTTGATGTGGGAAAATTTTACCGTAATTTTGTAGATTCTTAACAAGAACCCTTACATTTTGCCAATGAAGTTATTAAAATTGTGGTTGTTATTGTTTTTTATTTTACCTCTTTCCGCCTTTACACAAAGGAATTCAGATGCCATCATTGATACCGTAGAGACCCCAAAAGGGACGGCCATTCTCTATAAAAATTTCACCTGGGAATATCTTGAGGATGAGCCGGTCATGATGAGCCAGGAAGATGATTCAACTGGTTTGTTTTCCGCTCAATGGGTCAACGACCAGATTTTCGCATACCGCATAAAGCCTGATTCCATCCATGATACCGTGATCATGCTCACCACATGTGAACGGGTTTTCACGCTGCCTGTTTATGGCAAACTTTTTCGCGGGTTTACTTACTCTCACAAAGGGCTGGATATCAAGCTAAACAAAGGGGATACCATCCGCGCTGCTTTCGACGGAGTTGTGCGATATGCAAAGTATAACCGGGGCGGGTTTGGGAACCTGGTTATTGTGCGACATTACAATGGTTTGGAAACATACTATGGCCACTTATCCAAAATCAATGTCAAGGTGAATGAAGTGTTAAAGTCAGGGGATCATCTTGCCCTGGGTGGTTCAACCGGCCGCAGCCGCGGACCGCACCTGCATTTTGAAATCCGGTACAAGGATGTTCCGCTCGACCCGCTCAGGATGATCGACTTCGATAACAGGAAACTTATCGCAAACACATTCCCTGTTGCAAAACGTGTTTTCTACCCTAATGATTTTGCGGCCAATGCACAGGTTGTCAGGATTAAAAGCGGTGATACTGTAGGAAAACTTGCACGCAAATATCATACGTCTGTGAAAGAGATCTGCGCCATGAACAAGATCAAGCCAACAACAACGCTGAGAATAGGAAGACCAATCAGGGTCAGGTAGGAAATTCAAAAGGCAATTCAAATGGCAGATTCAAAAGGCAAAGGTCAAAATCAGGAAGGGTCCTCTTCCGTGGTTGGGGTGAAAACCTTTTTCTGAAAGAAGATCAGGATTAAAACGCCGGTGGTGATGGATGAATCGGCGATATTGAATACCGGCCGGAAAAAGACCAGCTCTTCACCTCCCCAGACTGGCACCCATGCAGGATAGTGCGATTCGATGACCGGAAAATAGAGCATGTCAACGACTTTCCCGTACAAAAATTTTCCATATCCTCCTTCGGATGGGAGAAAGGACGCAATCTGCATGTAGTTGCTTTCATTGAAAATAAGTCCATAGAAGGCACTGTCAATAATATTTCCAAGGGCTCCTGCGAGGATCAGGGAAATACACACGATCAGCAGGGTATTGGCACCTTTCGTGGTGACACGGTAAAGCCACCATCCAATAATGATCACAGCACAGATACGGAAAAGGCTCAACAACAGCTTGCCATAGTTTCCTCCCAGCTTCATGCCGAAGGCCATACCTTCGTTTTCAGTGAAGTGCAGGTAGAACCAATGCCCGAAAACGGGATGGCTTTCTCCCATGTAAAAAGTTGTCTTGATCCAGAATTTCAGCACCTGGTCAACGACCAGGATTGCAAATACAATAAACGCAGCTTTTTTCAACCTGTAGAGGTGTTGCAAAAAGACTATTCCAGGTCGGGATCGAATGGACGAACAGCAACAGGGGCAGTAACCTGGACCCGCTTGGCTTCAATGCTCAGTGTAGCGTGAGGCACACTGCGGAGACGATCGGCAGGGATCAATTTTCCGGTGACCCGGCAAATTCCGTAGGTTTTATTTTCAATCCTGATCAGGGCATTCTCAAGTGATTTGATGAATTTTTCCTGACGGGCAGCAAACTTGCTGTTCTCTTCCTTTGAAAACACCTGGTAGCCTTCTTCGAGAACCTTGAATGTTGGGGAGGTATCGCTGATATCATGCTCGTTGCCATTCGTATAAGATTCCGTAAGCAACTTCAGGTCGTTGTGTGCCTTCTCCAGTTTCCTGAGGATGATCTGTTTGAACTCATCAAGTTCCTCGTCTGAATACCGGTTTTTTTCCATCTGTGTTGTTTCTGTTGCTTTTTTCATAATTCAATAGTGTTAGTCAACTCTTTTAATTTCAATAAATGTTGAAATCCTGTCTGTGATTTCAATGGATGTTCCTTCCGTTTCGTCAACCGTTGCAACAATATCAAACGACTGAGCCAGAGTTTCCGAGCAAATATAGGCAATATTACGATTCACGGCTTCATCAATTTCGGCATGTGACCGGAATTTAACGGTAATTTTATCTGTCACCTCGAATCCCTTATCCTTCCGCAGGTTCTGGATCCTGTTGACCACCTCGCGGGCAATCCCTTCCTGAAGGAGTTCAGGGGTAAGTGTGATGTCGAGGGCAACAGACAGTGAGCCCATGCTGGCAACCTGCCATCCCGGGATGTCTTCGGAGAGAATCTCCACATCATCCGTCAGCAGCTCTACCGGCTGTCCTTCTACATGGATGAGGAGTTTCCCTTCCTTTTCGAGTGTGTTGATCTCTTCCTGCGTGATCAAAATCACCGCAGCAGCCAGCTGTTTCATCAGTTTGCCATACCGGGGGCCCAGCTTTTTAAAATCTGGTTTGACCTTCTTAACCAGGATGCCAGCCGTGTCGGTGATGTATTCCAGTTCCTTGACATTGACTTCCGACAGGATGAGGTTTTTTACAGCATCGATCTGTGCAACCAGGTGATCATTTAAAACAGGAACCAGTATCTTGTTAAGTGGCTGGCGAACACGCAGTTTTGTTGATTTCCTGATAGACAGCACCATGGAGGCGATTTTCTGCGCCAGCTCCATGCGTTCTTCCAGATCCTTGTCAATGAGGGTTATGTCAGATTGCGGGAATGCCGTTAAATGCACTGAATCAACAGGATGCCTGCCTGTGACATTGTTCAGGTCAACAAACAACCGTTCAGCAAAGAAAGGGGCGATTGGTGACGATAATTGTGCAATGACTTCCAGGCAGCGGTATAGCGTCTGGTAAGCCGAAATTTTATCCTGGGAATAGTCACCTCTCCAGAACCGGCGGCGGCAAAGGCGCACATACCAGTTGCTCAGGTGGGCATCCACGAAATCGGAGATGGCGCGCCCGGCTTTGGTTGGTTCATAATCTGAGTAGCAATCATCCACCACCTTGATCAGGGAGTTCAGTTCCGAAAGGATCCACCGGTCAATTTCGGGGCGATCGCTGATGGCGATTTCCGGTTCACTGTAGTCAAATCCGTCAATGTTGGCATACAGGGAATAGAAGGCATAGGTGTTGTAAAGCGTACCAAAGAATTTCCTGCGGATCTCCTCAATTCCGTCCAGGTCAAACTTCAGGTTATCCCATGGCTGCGAATTGGTGATCAGGTACCAGCGGGTCGCGTCAGGACCATATTTATCAATCGTTTCAAACGGGTCAACCGCATTGCCCAACCGCTTCGACATCTTGTTCCCGTTCTTGTCGAGGACGAGTCCGTTAGACACGCAGGTCTTATAGGAAACGCCGCCAAACAGCATCACGGCTATGGCATGAAGGGTAAAGAACCATCCCCGGGTCTGATCAACCCCTTCAGCAATGAAATCGGCCGGGAAATAGCTATCCAGCTTCCGTGACTGCTCAAAAGGATAATGGTACTGGGCATAGGGCATGGCCCCCGAATCGAACCAGACATCGATCAGGTCGGTTTCGCGGTACATCGGCAATCCGTCATCAGTAACCAGGATGATGTCGTCAACGAACGGGCGGTGAAGGTCAAATGAGTGATAATTCTCATCCGTTGTCTCTTCCGGGTTGAAATTTTCGAGCGGATTGGTTTTCATCACCCCGGCATCAACTGCTTTGGTGATTTCCGCTTTCAGCTGCGCCACGGAACCGATGCAGATCTCCTGCTTTTCGTCGGCTGATCTCCAGATCGGCAAGGGAGTTCCCCAGAAGCGGGAACGGGAGAGGTTCCAGTCAACCAGGTTTTCGAGCCAGTTGCCGAACCGCCCGGTTCCGGTTGATTCAGGTTTCCAGTTGATGGTTTTATTGAGGGCGATCATCTCATCCTTGAAGGCTGTGGTGCGGATAAACCATGAATCAAGGGGGTAATAGAGAATGGGTTTATCGGTGCGCCAGCAATGCGGGTAAGAGTGTTCGTATTTCTCCGATTTGAACGCTTTATTTTCGTGTTTCAGCTTGACAATGATGTCAATGTCAACCGGGGGGCAGTTGCCTTCCACACAATTGGCATCGTATTCGGGTTTCACATAACGGCCGGCAAATTCGCCCATCTGTTCGGTGAATTTACCCTGTTTATTCACCAGGGTCAGGGATCCCAGGCCATATTGACGGCCAACCCTGAAGTCGTCGGCGCCAAAGCTCGGTGCAATGTGCACGATGCCGGTACCATCTTCGGTGGTTACGAAATCGCCCATCACCACGCGGAAAGGGTCGCCATCTTCGGGCCGGGCATATGGCAGCAGCTGTTCAAAACGGATGCCTTCAAAATCCCTGCCTTTGAACTCTGCCACAACCTGGAAGGGAATGTGCTTGTCGCCTTCGTGGTAACTATCCATTTCAAGCTGGCTGTTTTTTTCCGGAAAATACTGGTGCAACAGCTCTTTCGCGAGGACGACGGTTTGTTCTGTATAGGTGTAGGTGTTATAAGTCTTTACCAGCACATAGGATATATCCTTTCCCACGGCCAGGCCGGTGTTCGATGGCAGTGTCCATGGAGTTGTGGTCCAGGCAAGTATGTAGAGCTCGCCAAAAAGGTCGCTGAAGAGGAACTCCGATTGAGGGTTGCGGATCACTTTAAACTGTGCCACCACCGTGTTGTCCTTCACCATTTTATAGGTGCCGGGCTGGTTCAGTTCGTGTGTGCTCAGTCCGGTGCCTGCAGCAGGAGAGTAAGGCTGAATGGTGTATCCTTTGTATAAAAGTCCTTTCTCATAGAGTTTTCCCAGGAGATACCAGACACTTTCAATGTATTTGTTTTCGTAGGTGATGTATGGATCGTCGAGATTCAGCCAGTACCCCATCCGGATGGTGAGGTCATCCCAGAGGTCTTTGTATTTCATCACTTCGGTGCGACACTCTTTGTTGTACGCCTCGATGGAAATTGATTTCCCGATATCCTCTTTGGTGATCCCGAGTTTCTTCTCGACACCGATCTCGATGGGGAGTCCGTGGGTATCCCAGCCTGCCTTCCGGCTGACGTAGAATCCCTTCATGGTCTTGTACCTGCAGAAAATATCCTTGATGGCCCTTGCCATGACATGGTGAATGCCGGGGATTCCATTTGCAGAAGGGGGACCTTCGTAAAACACGAAAGGCGGCATGCCTTCGGTCATTTTCAGGCTCTTTTCAAAAGTGCCGTGCTTCTCCCAGTAAGACTGGATCTCGTTGCCGATCCTGCTGAGGTCAAGGTTTTTATATTCTGCGTATCGTTTACTCATCGTTGGTCTTTCATCATTCCGGGAATCTGACAGCCATTTTTAACTGTAATTCCCTGATTGTACTATAAAAAGGCGTGCAAAATTACAAAAAAATCTTTTACCCTGATGTATCGATAGATTCGGGAAGATTCTGTATTGCTTTCGATTTGGTTTTTACGGGATGTGAAAAACACGAAACACCCCGGCTAAAATTGTTTAATATTCAATAATTTTACCGGTCAAAACCAGGCCATCATGACTGACACTACAACTGTCGTACTCGACACCATCATGTCGCGCAAAAGCGTGCGTAATTATACGGGAGAACCTGTAACCAAAGCCTGCCTGCTGGCCCTGCTGAAGGCAGGCATGGCGGCACCATCGGCACGCAACCGGCAACCGCTGGCCTTTGTGGCCGTAACGGAGCGTAACATTCTGAATGCCCTTGGCGAAGGTCTTCCATTCACCAAGATGCTGTTCAAGGCCGGTGCATGCATCGTGGTTTGCGGCGATTCATCTGTTGAGCTGCAGGCAGGGGCCACCGATCTGTGGCACCAGGATGCGGCAGCCGCAACCGAGAACATCCTGCTGGCAGCCGAGGCAATGCGGCTGGGAGCAGTGTGGTCAGCCCTCTTTCCAATGTCAGAGCGGGAAGATCATGTAAGAAAACTGTTGAAACTCCCTGCCGGGGTGGATCCTTTCAGCATCATCCCGGTAGGTCATCCCGCCGGCGGGGATTTGCCGAAGGATAAGTTTAAGGGGGAGAAGATTCATTGGGAGGTTTGGTGAACGGATGGCCGGGCGGATGCATTATATAAGTCATTTTCTTTCATTATTCCCGGGTTCGTCATTCCTTTAAGATTCATCGCTTCGCCGGAACCCGATTTGGTTTCTTTTGTTAAATGATGATTCGGTCTGTTTTGTTTGTTCCAGTTGTTTAAGGTATTCGAAAATCAAAAGGATTTGACGATTTTGCCACGAGAGGTGGTCGCAAATTGCGACCACCTCTCACTTTCCCTCTTCAAGAAGTTGGAACATAAAATCTTCAGGAATACGTTTGAAGTTTCTGTTATTCTGCTCATGATTACCTCCTCAGGCACGCATGACATTTTCTCCTCCTTCACCGTTTTTGTGTATTTGACAGTTTAACTTGATGCTTAATCAGGAATAACGGAAAAGGTGCTATGGTTTTTGGGGGAAATTTTAACGCCGTGAAAAGTCAGGAGCAGAGAACCCTGTTATTTCACAATGGAAGTGGTGATATTCGGGCTGAACAGTCAGGCTGATGTGACAGGGATATCAGGTTTTTTGAGGAGAGCGAAGTCTCTTTAGGATGATTCAATATTTTACCTAAATTTGTGCTTATATTCAACGATGATGAACGAAATAATTTTTATAGTCGAAGAATCCCCTGAGGGAGGCTACACTGCAAAAGCTCTTGGTGAAGATATTTTTACGCAGGCAGATACGCTAAAACTTCTTAAAGCTTCTATCGCTGATTCTGTTAAGTGTCATTTTGATGATGACAACCTCCCTAAAATCGTCAGGATGCACATTGTGAAAGATGAACTATTCGCAATTTCGTAATGAAACTTCCCAGGAACCTTTCAGGATATGCACTTGCCAAAAAACTTGAAGCCTTTGGCTATCAGATAACCCGGCAAACAGGTTCTCATATCAGACTTACAACTGAAACAAATGGAATACATCACATTACAATTCCAGCTCATGATCCATTAAAAATCGGTACATTATCAGCCATCCTCAATGCTATTTCAATTCATTTTGAATTGTCAAAACAACAATTAATTGAGAACCTGTTTTAATTTTTCCTTGGAAAACAGATTGTTTGTTCCAATTTTTTGATGTATTCCAAAATTGGAAGATACCGTAAACCTCTCCATCTTGCCCATAGATACCTCTCCGCAAAGGCCTGATAAAGGCAACCTGCGTGAAACCTTCATGCTGAACCAATTGTCAGTTAATCGCTGACTGGAACTATTCTGAGCTCTTTTTCGGCGGCGGAAAAAGTGAACTGGCCACCATGAACAATCGCAACTCATCAAATCATAAATCCTCTTACCTTTGCGATATGATCACAACTCCCAAAACGTCCTACTATTCTGAGGTTGAATCTTATTACAACGAGGATGCAGGCCTGGGATTCGAGTCGAGGGCCGACGGGAACCGGAGCCTTGAAAGAATCAGGGATGATTTCAGGGAGATCACGGTTCGTTATCCGTTCACCCGTGCGCTTGAAATTGGCTGCGGTCCCGGGTTCGATGTACACTGGTTTGCAAAGCGTTTTCCCGAAAGGCATTTCACAGCAGTGGATATCTCTGCGAGCATGGTCGCGCTGGCACAGGCCCGGCTTGACAAAGATCATCTGACCAATGCCCGCGTTTTAAAAAGTGATGAACGACAACTGGCGGGCTTTTTCGGAAAAGGTAGTTTTGACCTGGTTTACGTCTATTTCGGTGCGCTGAACACAGTGGAGAATCTTGATTTTGCTGCTTCGGAAATTAAAGCCCTGCTTACACCCGGAGGAATTGCCGTAGTGACCTTTGTGAATAGATGGTACCTGCGTGAGCTGTTCGTTCAGTTGGTAAAACTCAATTTCAAAACAGCTTTCGCCCGCCTCGGAAAAGTGTGGGGCGGCTATTCGGTAACAAGGCATCTCCCTTCACATTGCTATGCTCCTTCCCGCATCAAAGCCGCCTTTAAAGATTTTAAACTGATGGAACGAAAAGGCTACAGTGTGTTTTATCCTCCATGGTACAATGACCATAAGATCCGGAGTCATCCTGAAAAGGCCGACCGGTTATGGGAAATCGACCAGAAGATTCAACATTCACCTTTCTGGGCGGCCGGGGAGTATACCTTGTTTGTATTTCAGGCTTAAAGCGTTATTCGTGAAAGGAGCTGGTTCGTGGTTTGAATTGATCCGGCAGGAGGTACCGGATGAATTGTACCCAGGAGAATATTCGACGTGAAAGCCTCCAGAACTGCTTTCTCTACTCCTTCCGGGTAAATATTCCTGTATTCTGTAACAACTCCTCCATAATGGCTGGCGACCGTTTCAGCAAAGGCTCTCTGTGTGAGCACATGGGGTGCAACAACATTGTAGATGCCGCTTTGCATATTTTCAACGGAATATTCTACCATTAGTTTGGCTGCATCCTCCAGGCCAATCACCGACATCATGTTACTCCCGTCGCCGAAAAGCGGAACCAGCTTTTTCTCACGCAACGGTTTCAGGTAGAACCATGAGAACCACGAGCCGTCACCCATCAACCATGGGAACCGTAACACGATCACCTTCTGGCTTTCCTGGTACATGGCATCCAATACAGGACCTTCACCGCGATGATACTGTCTCGCATAGCTCACCGGGTTTAGCCCCGCCGTTTCATCATGTGGCAAAGGGCTGTTGCCATACACCAGGCTCCCGGAAGCAAAGATCAGGGCAGGTTTGGCACGACTGGCGGCAATTTGTGAAAGCAGCGCCCGGTTGTATTGTTTCGCCCGGAAGGCAGCCATCACCCTTCCCCACCGCCTGAACCTCGGCATAACGGGGCGGGCGCAGTGAAAAATCACCTCCGGCCCGATCTGATCCAGGACAGCCGTGGTCAATGCACGTATTCCTCCGTCAATGACCCTAAGTCCGTTCTCCTGGTTTATCTCACGCCTGTTTTTAGTGGCATAAACCTGAAACCCGTCAGCCAGTAACCGTCGGGTGACAGCCGACCCCAAAAACCCTGAACTCCCGATAACAATTGCGCTCCTCATGGCTGAATTCCGGTTGGTCCTGATTTGTTTTCGAGGGCGGTCAATACCTGCTGCTGGAAATTGGCAGGGTGGTTTTTCGACACATGAAGGGAGGTGTAAAATGCCTGGTCGTACGTTTCCATAGGAAATCTCCTGCGGTCCCATTTTCTGCGCCACTTACGATCGGTGAGATTCATCAGAAAATTGTTCAGTCGTTCCGGCCACGCCAGGTTGATCATCCGTTCGACCAGTTTTTTCAGCGATTGCTTTCCGGCCGGAGAAAGGTATGTCAGCTCCTGCAGGTTTGTTTCATTGGGAAGGTACGCGATGAGCCAGGAGTTCATCTCCTTTACCTGCCTGATCCGTTCGGGATGGTATACCGGTATCAGGGTGGCAAGTTCGATGGCGGTATAGATGTTCCTGTCGGTCAGCAACATTTCATCCGTATCGACAAAATAGTTCATGCAGAAATAGTGCTGGTACCCGGGAATAAAGGTGAGCTTTTTGAAAAGGTGGAGCAGGCTTCGCGCAATCCACAACCGGTTGCCGGTGGTTACGATAAAATAGTCGATATCGGCATCGTCACCGGCGTAATCTTTTGAAAGGGAGCCGGAGATGGCGATGGCATCAACAAATGGGAAAGAGCTGATGATGCGGGTAAAATGAACCGACCTGGTAAGCAATCCCAGCGCTTTTTCGTTTCCTGTTTTGCGCCGGGACGACCAGCTTTCCTGTGCCTCCCGGGAATAAAACCCATCGATGGAACAATTGACCATGTCTCTCTCTGCAAGGCTGGCCAGTGTGGCAAGAACTTCTTCATACGTGCAGCGGATGCGGTGAAACCGGTGAATCTCCCGGGGTAACAGCGGATACCGGAATAATCCAAAGTATTCCAGCGCCTCCAGGATACCGGCAGCGAGCTCCTCGTGGCGTGAACTTTCCAACCTCATCGCTGAAAAAGGATTTGGATGGTTGTTTGAATGAAAATCCGGAGGTCGGTAAACGGCGACCATTTCAATATGTACTCCAGATCAGAATTCAGCCTCAAATGGTAATCTTCGGCACCATGGATCATCCCATGGAATCCCCTCACCTGTGCCAGCCCTGTCATACCCGGTTTGACAAGATGCCTTAAGTGGTAATTCGCCGACATTTTGGCAAACTGAATATTGTGCCGCAACATGTGCGGACGCGGCCCCACAATACTCATCGACCCGGCCAGGACATTGAAAACCTGCGGGAGCTCATCGATGTGGTATTTCCTTAAAAATCCGCCAACACGGGTAATCCTCCGGTCGTTCACCTGCACCTGTATCCTGTGGCTTTCTTTATTAATGACCATGGTCCTGAACTTCAGGCAGGAAAACGTTTTACGGTTCCGGCCGGTACGCTTTTGATGAAAGAACGGGCCTCCGCGGGAATCGAGAACGATGACCAGGATGACAAGTGTGAATAGCCAGGGCGCAATAAAAACGATCATCAGCAGGGCCATGATGATATCCATCACGCGCTTGATAATCCTGGCAAAAGGCGTGTTTATCGCATAATTGCTTTCCGCTGGAAGATTCATTGGCACGCTCTCTCCTACTTCAGGGGTTTTCATTTGTAATTGACTAGTGTTCATCTATAAAATCAGCAGCATATGCCAGGCAAAAGAAAACAACACCTGCCTGTCTTCCCAGGACCGATTCGGTTATAAAGAAACCGATGATGATCCAGATAAACAGGGGGGGAACAAAGCGCTTGTTGCCGGGATGAAATGCAAAGGTAAAAAGTATCATCATTAAAATTACAATTCCGGGAATACCAACCCTTACGAGGGTTTCAACAAATTGATCGTGGTAGTTATAATTGAGATAGCCGGTGTCTCTCCCATCCGGGGTGCCGGTGTAGAGGCCATATTGACGGATTTTCCCATTCAGGAAACCCCTCGATTGGCTCATCCCGACCCCTGTCACCCAGGTATTTTGCTCTTCCATGATCTCCATTCCAAACCGCCAGAAGATCAGCCGCAGGTTCAGTCCGTTCGGTTCAGGGCAATTTTTAAAATTCACCGAGCCAACCATCTCGAGATTGGGATGAAATATGTTTTGCACCCTTTTCATGAAGGGAAGCGTGCCAAATAGTACAAGGAGGATGAGAGCAACCATCCATTTCCGCTGGGTTCTCCACAGCGCTATTCCCATACGCCGATAATGCCATCCCAACAGCGGCAGGCCGATTCCGATCATCATCTTTGACGCTAAAAGCAGCAACATCGACATGAGAAAAAACGCGAGGACCACTTTAACTTCCGGCCGGTGGGTAAGCCAATCGGGATCATCCAGTTTGAAAAGGATAAACAGAATGTAAAAGCTGAAATAGATGGCACCGCTGTGAAATGGCTTTGCCAGTGCGTGATAGGTGTATTCACCAAGGGATCCGGAATGAATGAACCTGTATGTCGCCATACCCAGCATGATCGTTCCGCAGATCACCAGGGCGGAAGTTAACCCGGAAAGCGCCACTTTCGTAAAGGCTTTCTGATCTTTTCTGCTGAGCAGGAAAAGGATCGGGATGACCAGGAACGAGATCATCTGTTCGGTCTCTTTCCATACAGGTCCGATGGGTTGCACGATCAGCAACTCTTTTGCATGCCACAGAAAAAACACTACCGGCAACGACAGGTACCATATCTTCCGGCGCTGCGGCATGAATGGTTTTCTGGCAAATGAAACCAGGATGACCACAGAAACCAGGATGAGGCTGGCGCTGTTCAGCTTCAGTGAAACGGGAAGGCTGAACCATACAAGGAACCATGCCGCCTGCTCTGCATATTCAATATCCAAGTACCTGGTAGAAAGCGCTTTCATACTCCTGTGTGATAAATTCCCAGTTGTGGTGAGTTCGGATTATGTGCAAATTGTTCTCCCCGGTCCTGTGTTTGTATTCCTGTGATATGGGTTGGTTGAGTAAGCCTGTCAGTTGTTCTGCATCCCGGAAATAACCGCAGTTAACACCGAGCACACTGCGGTTGAAAATATTGTCGTGGGCAAGTATCACAGATCCGCAGGCCATCGCTTCCAGCAGGGAAGGATTCGTACCACCTGCCGAGTGTCCATGGATATAATAGCGTGAAAAATGGCGAAGCGAATTCATCGCCTCCACCTGATAATTAGCGCCCTGGAACAGGATCATCGGTTCGCGCTGATATCGCAACTGCAGTTGCTTTCCGTAAGCCGTTTCATTCGAAAAGACCAGCAGCGGGAATTCAGGCTTTTCACCCAGTTTGGCTTCTACCGCCATTTCAATGTTGTTCTCCGGCTCCATCCGTGCAATCAGCAGGTCGTATTGGTAAGGTTGAACACCGTAGTTTTCTGGTACCGCTGCATCAAATGAGTCCGGAATAGCGGCTCCATAAGAGATGAAACAAACGGGTGTTGAATAGTTCAATTGGAGGTGTTCAAGAATCCCCATCGAATCTGCAATCAGCAGGTTACTTCGGCGGGCGGCCCACTTTTCGGCCCATTTCAGGAAAGCCCGGATTGCCGGGGCGTATTTAGACCGCATCCACTCCATCCCATCCATATTGGTCAGGTGTCTGGCATTCCGGCTCCATATCCTGGTCCATACCGAATCGCTGGTATATCCAAGGTGAAGGATCACATCGAATCGCTGTTTAAGGGTGTGGAGATTGCAGTTCAGGTCATATATAAATTGCCCGGCACTTCCTATCCGGGATTCGGGATTATAGCAATAAACAAGGTGCACTCCGTTGAGGGTCTTCTGCCGGTATTGCTGGTCATGGGAACAATATACGGTCACCTCGTGACCGAGTGTGACCAGCCTTTGCGACACCTGCTCTGCAAAAGCTTCGAACCCCCCATAGTTGTTGGGAATCCCACGTGTCCCGATGATGCCGATCTTCAGTTTATTTTTCATCGGAAAGCACATTATGATAAGCTGCAAGGGTTTCCATGGCAGCGTGTTCCCAGGTATAGTGCGAAAGGATATAGTCGCGAAAGGAAAAAGTGGTCGGCTTCTCCAGTTCAGTTTCCAGGGCTTTTTCAATACATCCGGCATCCTGTGCATCGCAAAAGGAGGCCCGGTCCCGGAAATAGGAACGGGTATCGCCACCTGTTCCCACTACCAGGTTACACCCCATGGCGCCTGCCTCAAGCGAACTCAGTCCGGTGGTCTCAAACCAGCTGGGCAAAGCATGTACTTTCGACTGAGCATAGTATCGTACCAGCTCCTCCTGTGGCATGAAATCATGAAATTCAACCCTGGCATGAGCTGTTTTTCTGCAATATTCATAGTAAGCCCTGTGATTCGGGGGAGGTTTACCGATGATCACCAGTTTTACCGGCATATTCCGGGTTACTTCAATGAGGCGGTGCTGGTTTTTCAATCCATAGATCTGCCCCACACACAACACCTGGTCCTCTTTCCGTTTCACGCCGGGAATCAACTGAAACAATTCCGAATCGATGCCGTTAGGGATGACCCGATACTCCTTACTGATGG
Organism: uncultured Bacteroidales bacterium; assembly: GCA_903926565.1. Taxonomy (GTDB): domain Bacteria; phylum Bacteroidota; class Bacteroidia; order Bacteroidales; family FEN-979; genus CAIVAT01. The sequence continues at coordinate 21,199 of CAIYJU010000157.1, read as the reverse complement.
TGAAATCTGCCGACAGCCTTTCGTATTCCGACTTTGAATTGGGCAATAGCAACCGGGCTCCTGAAACCACCTTTCTCACGGCGCGCCGATGTCCGAGCAGGTATGAATTGCTCACCAGTTTGTCCTGTTTTTTCAGCATGCGGTAACAAGTCTTGAGGTACTCCGCATGGTGCTTCCCGGTGAAACGAAAAAGTGACCTGGAGGTTATTCCCCTGCCAAGGGTGTCGAACCTGGAATAATCAAGATAAACGGTACTCAGTACGTAAGGAATTCCCGCCCTGGCAATGTGGACCAGGTGATCGGCCGGACGGATGCTGTTGAAAAGGTGCATAAGGTCGAATTTCCTGTAATCAACGGGATCCGAGGCCTTCTTTATCACTACCTCCACCCCGAGTTTACGAAGTTCCCTGGCAGTGCAAAGTACCTGCATGGTGTCACCACCCTTTACCGTGTCGAAGGTGGACCTTACAATAAAAACGATACGAAGGCTCATTGTTGTTCCTCCTCTCCCCATCGCCCGGAGGCAAGTTCAAACCCGCGAAACCTGACACTGAAAATCAATGCCCAGGCCGCTATTTCCGCCACATTCACGATAAAACTGCCGGTAAACTGGTAAACAAACAGGAACATGAAAAGGGTGAATGCAAAAACATTGGCATAGATTCTTCTCCTGACGAAGAACCAGATTTCAAGGAACAATTTGAGCACAAACCCATAAACTCCGTAAGTGGCCAGCATCTCGGCCATGGCGTTCGGGATGCGGACGGTTTCGGCAATCGTACCCTGGTACTGGTAGTGGTTCACAATGAGATCGTGCGCCAGTATCTTGATTTGCCCGGGACCGATGCCGAACAGCAGGCTGTGCTGAATGGCCAGCTCCTTTGCAAACATAAACGAATAGACCAGCCGGCCCATGGCGCTGGTGTCCTTCCCCTGCACTATGTTCTCAAGCCTCAGGATAATTGGATTTCCCGACCAAGTGATAAGGGTCACGGCAAGTGCAACCAAAATCAACACCCCGCCATAAAAAAAAACCCTGTGATACATCGCCGGAAGGTGTTTCCTGAAGACAACCAGGGTGAGGGCAAAAGCAATTAAAGCAGCGCCAATCACGCCAAAGGAGAGTGACAATATCAGCGGAATGATACAGGCCATGGCAATCAGCAGGGGATGCTTCTCCTTTTCAAACATTACCCGGTATAGAAAATAGAGAAAGACCGGAAACATGATCAGGGAGTAATAGGAAGGCTCGTAGGTAAGCAATTTCAGGCGGGGCAAAGTCTCTATGCCAGCTGAAACCGGCAGTGTATACCACAGCCAGCCTCTTATCTCCGGAAATGGTAATAACAACAGGGCCAATCCTGTCAGCAAACCATTGATGATCAAAATTGATTTGAAGAGGTCGTGAAGATCCGTTTTATAATGAACCAGCAGTACAACCGACGTAATAAGGAATAGCGCAGCCGTGAAGACTAACGCGGTGGAGATCAGGTATGTCCGGGTATCGACCCCATTGATCCATTGAAACGTAACCGGGACCAGGAGCAGCAGGAACCAGGCAGGATGAGGAGCCATCTCCCGGTGCTTGTAAACAAAATAAAGCATGACCGGGCTGAGCAGCGTTGTGTACAACAACCCTTCGGGCAACAGCAGACTATTGCAAAAAAAATAGATGACCAGATAAAACAACAGGTGATAATATCCTTGTCCGTGCTTCATGACAATAAAAGTTTCATATTGAACCGCGCCGGGTTCAGGTAATAGCGTACAAAGATAAACACCGCTGCGATTGAAAGGGTGACCGTAACAGGGATCCTGGTAAAATAGATGATCAAAACCACGAAAAGAGAGGGCAGCATGGTGATGAATGTCTCTCCGAAAGCATGATCATGCAAGATCCTTCTGTTCACCAGGAAATACTCCACGGGCATCAGGATGATAAGCGCCACTATCTGCCCAAGCAGCAGGCTTTCACCTGTAGGAACAATGGAAAAAGCTATAAACATGCCCACCAGGATACCCGATTTATAGATGAATTCCAGCACGGTGATAAACCGCAGCATCTTGATCCCGTTCAGGTAGAACTGCGGGACGATCGAGAGGATCAAAAATGCCTCATACATCAGGAACAGGGCAAAAAATGTCCCCATCTTGGCAAATTTCTCCGGCCCCAGCCACAAGGTAAAAAAGGGTTTATAAAGCAGGCTTGCCACAAATATGGAGAACAAGGCCACACCGGTGGTAAAACCACGCAGGGTGTGAAAATAGGTGAGGGTTTCGGGCAACATCTCCTTTTGGCGGGAGACCTTTGGGAAGAGCCAGCTGGCCATCGCTCCGAAGGCCATGTGCATGTGGTTGGCAATGGTGGAAGCGAGGATATAATAGCCTGCCGTAACCGGTCCCAGTGCATAGGCAATAACAAACCGGTCAACCTGGTAGGCCGCCACGGAAACAATGGTTTGCATCCAGGTCCAGAAACCGAATATGAACAGCTCCTTACTCTCAGGGGGGTTTCTCTGTTTCATGAACCGGTAGCCGGGCAGGATCCGGTGAATGACAACCCCCTGCACTGCAACCATGGCTATATTGATGACGAGGTTTCCCAGGAATATGTCCGGCAAACCCCTCCCTTTCAGAACCAGGATGAGCTGTAGTCCCAACACAAGGAATTTGTTCATGATGTTGTATTTCCCCGCCAGGTCAAACCGCTCAAAGCCCTTGAAAACACTTTGATAGAGCAGTTCATAAAATTTCACGGAGATCAGCAGGGTGGCGGCAAGCAAAACGAGGTCGAGCTGGCCGCTAAACAGGTTCAGCCGGATGCCCGACAACTCCATGGCATGCCATACAAACCATGCCATCACAGCGAGGAGCGCTGTAACCACTGCGATGGTTGCCAAAATACGTGTAGAAGCATTGACATAGGCAAACAATTTCCGCTCATCCTTTTTCCCAAGCGCTTCAGCCACATGGGCAGTGATGCTGTTGGAAAAGCCAAAGCTGATAATGTTCACGGCAATGTAGACATACGAGTTCACTAACATCCAGATTCCGAACTGCATCTCGCCCATCCGGTCTATGAACACAGGGGTGAGCCCCATGAACGCGGTGGGGTAGAGCAGGATGTTTACGATACTCCACGCCGAGTTCTTCAGATTTTGTGATGAAATTGCCATTGATGCTATCTATCTTCTTCACAATATTACAATTTTTTCACTCCTTGGAGCCAGAAAGACGCATTTTTATCAGGATGCTGTATCTTAGCTGCAAATTTCAGATTCATTGAAACCAACATGATTGAATATGGAGGATATTAAAAATTACCAGGATTCGAAGGAGGAGGGGAAAAGAGTCTGGGCAGCCCTCAGCAGCCAGATGGGCGAAGGGGTTGGTTTCATTGGCGCCATGTTTTCAAGTTTCAGGCAACTGTTGAAAAAACACATCCTCTACCTGGTTGTATTCGCCATTGCTTTTGGAGCGCTCGGAGGTCTTTATGCCCTGATGCAAAAGCGCACCATCCAGGCTGAGATGACTGTTTCCTATGCCCAGCTGGAGAAAAAAATATATGCCGACATGCTCAATAAACTGGAACAGCTGCGCGGTAACGGCCAATATCAGACCCTCGCTTCCGTGCTGGGAATCAAGGAAGAGCAGGCAAGGCAGATTCATTGCATCGACAGCAGGAATATCCACAACGAACCCCTGATAAAAGATGTCAGCACACAAAAGGTTCCCTTTTATATCATCGTGGAGGTTTACGACGCTTCTGTCCTCTCCGATCTCCAGGTAGCGCTCGCCAGGTATATCAACGAGCCGCCATTTGTCAAAGAACGGCTGAAATTAAACGAGCAAAACTACCACACAGAACTCGCGTTGCTTCAAAAGCAACTGGCCTATATGGACTCGCTGAAAATCTATTTCCTGAAGGATCAGAAGAGTCCCGATGCAGGTGCCGTAACAAGCCTGAATAATCTCAACAAGAGTCAGAATGAGTTGTTTGCACGCATCCGCGATCTCCGGGGGGCCCTGCAATTCAATCAGAATATCGAAGTAATGGACGGGTTTGTTGGACACCAGGTTCCACTGGGCAGGAAGGTTCTTCCCTTCCTGCTGATTGGAATGGCCATCGGCGCAGGGCTCAGAATCGCATGGATCGCCTTCAGGTGAAACGATTACAGCGTTTTTCTTTTTTGTACCTTTGCAAAAAACGAACAACGTGAGAAAATCGTACGCTATCCGGTTATGGCTTCAAGCCACACTGCCACTTTTATTTATCTTTTTCATTTCCAATGTTTTCTCCCAGATTCCTTCGGGTTATTATGATCCGGCCAACGGAAAAACCGGGGTCGCACTCCAGACCGCCCTGCACAACATTATCAAGGGACATACCGTAGTTTCCTACAACTCTATTCCCGGGTATTTTTCAACCACCGATGCAAAGCCGGGCAGCGTTGTCTGGGACATGTATTCCGACGTTCCCGGGGGAACACCTCCCTATATTTATCACTATAACATGGGGCAGGAGTGCGGCAATTATGGTGGAGAAGGTGACTGCTACAACCGCGAGCACTCATGGCCAAAAAGCTGGTTCAACGATGTTGCACCGATGAACTCCGACATGTTTCACATCTACCCGACCGACGGATACGTGAATGGAAGGCGAAGCAATTACGCCTATGGTACGGTTTCTTCTGCCAGCTGGACCTCCCAGAACGGGTGCAAACTCGGCACCTGCAACTGGCCGGGCTTCTCCGGAACGGTCTTTGAACCGCTTGACGAGTACAAGGGGGATTTTGCCAGGACCTATTTTTACATGTCTACACGCTATTATACCGAAGACGGGAGCTGGAACACCACCGACATGACGATCAAATCGCAGCTGAAGCCATGGGCACTCCAGATGATGCTGCACTGGTGCAGCATCGATCCGGTTTCAACAAAAGAGACCAACCGGAACAACGCCATGTATGGGATCCAGCATAACCGCAACCCGTTTATCGACCATTCTGAATATGCATACCAGATTTGGGGAAACCCGGTGGGAACGCAGGAGCTGAATGCGGTAAGCCAGCTTGACATTTACCCCAACCCTGCGGTCGATCGTTGCTCCATAGAGCTGCCTGCAGGTTTCAGCACAAGCCGGTTCAATCTCATGGTCATGTCGGTGACAGGTGCCAGATTCAACATAGCCTGGTCACTAAACGGAAATACACTGTCCATGAATGTTGAGAAAATGCCAAAGGGGATTTATTTCCTGATGCTAACCGGTGAACAGGCAATCTATCGTTCAAAACTGATCAAAGACTAACCGCAGGAACCATTAAACGATTCTGCCTCTTTGCATTTTGACCTTTGAATTTGACCTTTGAATTCACCTAATACGCCCACTTCACCCAGATACTTCCCCAGGTAAAGCCGCCGCCGAAGGCTGCAAGGATGATGTTGTCGCCTTTCTTGAGTTTATCTTCCCATTCCCAAAGGCACAGTGGAATCGTGGCGTCGGTGGTATTGCCGTAGCGGTCGATGTTGATCATCACCTTCTCTTTGCCAACGCCCATGCGGCGGGCTGTCGCATCAATGATCCGCAGGTTGGCCTGGTGCGGAACCAGGTATGAGATATCGTCTGCCGTCAGATTGTTCCGTTCCATGATCTCTGCCGAAACATCTGCCATCCGGGTCACAGCGAATTTGAAAACCGGCTGTCCTTCCTGGTAAATAAAATGTTCCCTGGCTTCAATGGTGTCGTGTGAGGGCGGTTTTACAGATCCGCCGGCCTTCATGTGGAGGTAGGTGCGGCCCGAGCCGTCGGTGCCTGCAATTGAATCCATGATGCCAACGTTTTCGGTGGTTGGTTCAAGCAACACAGCCCCTGCCCCGTCACCAAACAACACGCAGGTTTCGCGGGAAGTATAATCGGTAATTGCTGACATTTTATCTGCACCAACCACGATCACTTTTTTGTACATCCCTGTTTCAATATACTTTGAAGCAGTTATCAGGGTGAAAAGAAAACCAGAACATGCGGCATTGATGTCAAAACTAAACGCGTTTACAAGACCCGCTTTGTCGGTGATGATATTTGCGGTGGCCGGGAAGACCATGTCGGGGGTAACAGTTGCACAAATCAGCAGGTCGATCTCTTCGGGTTTAACGCCGGTCTTCTTCAGCAAACCCTTCACCGCTTCGGCACCCATGTCGGAAGTTCCCAAACCCGCTCCTTTAAGAATATGGCGTTCACGGATCCCGGTACGCGTCATGATCCATTCATCGGTGGTTTCCACCATGGATTCAAGCTCCTTATTTGTCAATATATAAGGAGGAACCCACCCCTGGATTCCCGAAATCTTCGCTCTGATTTTGGACATTTTTTAAATGTTGTTTAGAGAAAATTGTTCGAGTGCATGTTTTATCTTTTGTGCCAGTTTTGCATCATGCACCTCTTTGGCAAGCAGGATCATCTTTCTGATGGCATTGGCATTGGAGATTCCATGTCCCACTATCACGGTAGAATTTACCCCAAGGATCGGGGTTCCACCATAGGTTTCGTAGTTAAACCGGTCGAGATACGAGTCTTTGATTCCTCTTTTTACCAGCACCCGGTACATGGCCTCGACCTGCTTGAGCACAATATTTCCCACAAAACCATCACAAACAATTACATCTACGTTGTCGCGAAACAATTCCCGTCCTTCGACATTTCCAACGAAATTAAAATCTTTGGAGTCTTTCATCAGCTGGAAAGCAGACTGGGCCGTGAGGCTGCCTTTTTTTTCTTCGGAACCGATGTTCAGGAGGCCAACACGGGGTTTCTTTACATGGAATACATGTTCTGCGAACAGTGAACCAAGAATCCCAAACTGGTACATCACATCCGGTTTGGCATCCGGATTCGTCCCCACATCAATAAGTACTGATGACCCGCCATTCTCCTTCGGGATGTAGGCAGGCGTACTTGGCCGGATAATTCCCTGGATGGTATTGACACTGTAAATAGACCCTACCATCATTGCACCACTGCTGCCTGCACTGGCGAATGCCTGAATCTCCTTGTGTTTCAACATCCTGAATCCCACCGAAATGCTGGAATTCGGCTTGTTTACAAGAGCCTTTGTAGGATGTTCATCCATCTCGATCAGGTCGGGAGCATTCACGATATCAAACATACCGGGGCTCACATTCTCATCCTTCAGAAAAGATAAAATATTTTCCTGGTCACCAATCAAAACAATTTGATCAGTGGCAGGAAGTTCCTTCTGAGCAAGGATAGCACCATGTATCGTAGCTTTCGGAGCAAAATCACCCCCTAAAACATCCAGACCGATTTTCATTGGCAGCGATTTAGGTAAAAAAAACTATTCCGCAGTGGCCTTCACAACAGCTTGTTTTCCACGATAATAACCACAGTCAGGGCAAACCCGGTGGTATAAAACAGGTGCTCCGCAATTTGAACAAATAATGGTGGTACGGGCAACAGCCTTGTCATGAGTCCTTCTTTTATCTCTGCGGGTTGTCGAAATTTTGTGTTTCGGATGTGGCATAATACAATTTATTTACGATTAATAATTTACAATTTACGTCACCATCGTGACGGGACTAATTTACTCTTTTTTTTTCAGTTGGTTCAATACTTCCCACCTTGGATCCTGTATGTGACGTTCACTCAATTCTTTAAGTTTCAAAATAACATCAGGATTGCACTGACTGTTTCCCTTTTTATCTTCCGGGTGAACCCTCCGGATGGGCAGGAGCAGATGGATATATTCGTAAAGGAACGGACTCAGATCGAATTGATGAGCTGTGTCAGGAATAACCTGCACATCTTCACTCTCTTCATAATAGTGATCGCCCAGTTTGATTATCAGGCGTTCACTCCCGTTCACATCCACCTCTATCAGCTCGTTGCACCGGTCACAGGGCACACGCACCTTCCCGCTGATCTCCAGGTGAAGATCCATCATCCGCTCTTCCCTGGCCATCATCACGTTAACGGTTACATCTCCGCCTGTAATCTCAGCATCGTCAACCAGTTCAAAGAACGTATCGCCGATCTGAAAATCGAATTGGTGCATTCCCGGATTCAATCCGCTGAATGCAATTTGATATTGATCCGCCTGATTCACCTTTACACTGAAAAAGTCTGCAAAATTAAAAATTAATTTGATGAATACCAAATACCTATTTCCTTCTATCTTTGTACAAATCATTGAACACTTTAACCTGACGTGCTTATGATCAACCAATTGATTACAAAAATGCTCCCATTAATGCCCAAAAAGCTGGTATGGATATTTTCCCGTAAATATATCGCCGGAGAAACAATTGACGATGCAATCGGCGTTTGCCGTGCATTAAACAGCCAGAAAGTTAAAATTACCATCGACCTTCTGGGTGAATTCATCACACGGCTCGATGAAGCCACTGCCAACAAGAATGCCTACCTGGAGATCATCGAACGGGTGCAGAAAGAGAAAATTGACGGCAATTATTCGCTCAAACCGACAAGTTTCGGGTTGCTGATCGATCCGGTGGCATGTTACAGGAACATTCGTGAAATTCTTGCCAAATCAGCCTCCTATGGCAATTTTGTACGGGTTGACATGGAAGATTCGCAATGCACCGACCTCGAAATCGACCTCTTCAGAAAGCTGCACAATGAATTTCCAAACAATGTCGGGCTGGTTCTGCAGGCCTACATGAAGCGCACATTGCCTGATATAAAAAGCATGGGGGACCTTCACAGCCCTGCAGCACCGCTGAATTTCAGGCTTTGCAAGGGAATTTATGTTGAACCTGCCGCCATTGCCTATAAAAATTACCAGGAGGTCAATGAACATTTTCTTGCCGACCTGGAATATATGTTTCAGCAGGGAATGTACCCCGGCATTGCAACACATGACAAACCGCTGGTGGAAGGCGCATACAGGCTGATCGAAAAATACAAAGTTCCAAAAAACCGTTACGAATTCCAGATGCTGTATGGAGTGACACCGGATTTACGGCAATCGATCATTGATAAAGGCCATGTGATGCGGGTTTACGTACCCTTCGGAAAAGAGTGGTTCGGTTACTCAACCCGCAGGCTGAAGGAGAACCCGAAGATGGCAACGCATATCATTAAAGCGCTGTTTATTAAAGGATAGATCGTGCCGTCTTAAGTCTATTTGACTTTATATGTCGCCGGATCAACTGCCTTCACCGTCCACATTTTCAGGAATGTGACTACTTTCGCTGTGTCATATCCTTTCACCTGGCAGTGCTCGAGGATGCCTGAATCCTGGATGTGCAGCGGCTTGCCATCCCCATTAAGGATTACGAACACCGGGTATCCGAAACGGTTGGGATAGCCGAATTCTTCGAAAAGCTTATAATCTCTCTTTTTCTTATCCTGCGAAACATTGGCCATCATATATACATAATCTGCCTTTATCAGTGAGTCAATGGGCTGCGCCCCTTTGGCCATCGCATGAAACCGGATGCACCAGGGGCACCAGTTGCCGCCAAACTGGATCAGGACATGCTTGTTCTCTTTTTTTGCCAGGGCGGTTGCCTGTTTCAGGTCAGCACGGATATCCTGGTTTTCGTTGTAAGGTTGCGAGGGTGTCTGGGCATTACCGCTTAAAGAAAACATGTAAAATGTGACACCTATAATCAATAGGATCAATTTCCTGAGATTTTTCATTTGTATCGGTTTTAAGCGTGCTAAAGTAGTGAAAAACTTCTAGAGAACGTCATGTTTCTGTTTTTTCGAAAGCACCTTTTTGATGGTAAGAAAATCGAGATAATAGAGGATTTTTATCGAAAGGCTGTTCGACTGCGGGGCATTCAACGTATTCCCCAGATCGGTGACATAATTGTGAACCAGTTCTTCGCCAAATGTGTTGATTGCGTTCTTCCATACAATGCTTATTTCGCTTCCTGGTGCGAAATACCACACAAACTGCAGGTCTGCGCTGAATGCGTTAAAATTGATATTCTGCCCCTCTATGAAATAGGAATCTGTGAGTGAACCATCCTCATTCAGCGTGTAAAAGGAGATATATTTAGCCTGCGACCAGTAATGACGGGCCCGCAGTGAGAGCGACGCCTTCGTATTGAAAATGTATTTAATGTTCAAAATGTTATTGATTGTTGTTACATCCCGGCGTCCGAAAAAGATGGACAGGTTCCCAATCGTATCTGACGATGTTGTCACCCAACCATGGTTGTTCTGCTCCTTTTCAAGCCACATTTCAAGCGATACAGACACCCGGTCGCTCAGGCGGACACGCGGGATTAATCCGACCGACCAGGAGAGGTTGTTGTTGTCGGGGCTGTATCCAAGGTAGAGCTGATGAAAGTAGCGGAATGGTTTTCGTGCATCGGATGAAAAACCCCAGCTGCCATAATAATTCCAGGGCTTTTTATAAACCCGGCCCCAAAGACGCGGCTCATAATAATCGTTGTACCCGAGCGGCTGAATTCCAAGGGAGACCGAGTTGTTCCAGTATTTCTTAAAAGTGGTGCTATTGTCAAGATTGAACTCCAGTGTCTTAAAACTATAGGGTTTATAAAGGGTAGCGTAAAAAATCTGAAACTGGGTGGACGAATTGATGATTTTCCATACCGGGTCAAAAATATTATAGGAAAGCCTCAGATTGTTGTATGCTTCATTGTTGTATGACAGGAAACCCATGTCGTTCGGGTCGTACGTGTCGCCGGTCTCCTGGCGGAGCAGCTGGTACTGGAACTTCCCGCTTGGCTTTGAAATCGCTACAAGGTACTGGTGACCGAATTGAGGGCTGTATTGCTTAACATATTTCTGGCTCACATTCACCCGGCCGAAGACCTGGAGGGTGCTTTTTTTGTTCTTGAGGGTTGTTTCAGCGCCGGTGACGTTGGCCGAGTAGCCATCAGCCGGGGTATAGTAGTTGGTGTTGATGAGGGTGACGTAGGAGTTGTTCTTCAGGTTCTGGTCAAAAACGAGGACATTGTAGTTGGTAAAAGGCTGGGTCATGACTTTCCGGGTCAGACCGGTGATTGTATCCTGGAGCGTGGCCCAGGTGTTGGTCGTCATCCCATTGAAAAATCCGATTCCCAATCCTTTTGCATTCCTTCCGGAAATTTTCGTGGCATTGATGATTCTTGTCTGGTCCGGGTTTTGGGTGATTTTCTCTTCCGGCAGCCTGCTTTCTTCCGTCGCATTGCGATTCTTAGGCACACTTCCCACCCGGCGTGTATAAAAAATCTCGCACTTGTTGAAGAGTTCAGTTGCTTCGGTGAAAAATTGTCGTTTTTCATCATACCGGATCTCGAAGGGAGAAAGATTGAGTACCTGGTCGTCCGACTGGACCTGCCCGAAATCGGGAATCAGCATCATGTCGAGGGTATAGCTCTCATTGATGCCATACCGGACATCCAGCCCCCCGCGGAGAAAATAGTCCCATCGTTTATTTTCCGGAGTTTTAACGTTATACCCTGAGAGGTAGGGCGTAAAAGAGAGCCGTACCGGAGGTTTTATTGAATGGATGCCTGTCAGGGTGCCATAAAAGCGAAAAATATCATTCGTTTTATTATCAACCCACGACCATGTTGAAAATTCATGATGCCGGTGGAGGTTGCGCCACATGTTGATTCCCCAAACCTGGGCGTCATTCTTTGGGAATCTCAAAGCAGAATAAGGGATCTTTAACTCTGCCACCCATGCCGAATCGCTGATGACAACAGCGCTTTCCCACACTGCATCCCAGGTGATATCCTGGCCGATGGCGGAATATTTGCAATCGTTCTGGAGGTTTGCCGGGCTCACCTTGAACTCGTACATGTTGAGCCCGTCGTTGTATGGAAGAATGTCGAAAGAGATGTAATCGGTGTTCAGTGCTTCGATCTGGTCACGGCGGCCCAACTCCTTGCAAATGCTGTCGGGATGCGGATCGTACATCACCGCAAGGATATAAAGCGCCTGGTCATCATAGGCAAACCTGATCTCCGTTCGCAAAGGCGGCAGGATGCCATTTCTTGGGGCATATTCAACGAAATCACTTGCTGCAGGTAAGGTTTTCCAGAAAGGCTCCTTCATCTCCCCGTCGATCTTCGGAGGGGTGGTGATGCGCACGGCCACGATATTTTTCCTGGCCAGCGCTGCAGAATCAAGAATGGAAGAGGTTACCTGTGCATGGAATCGTGCCGGCAAGCAGGCAAAAAGGACAACAAGAATCACCCACCATATTATGGTTCGTTTTTGATGAATAACAAGGGGGCCCTTCATAGGCGATAAAAATAAACCATTGTTTTCACTTTGTACGGAAATTTTGACTACCGGTTAAAATTATCCGTTTTTACCGGAGTTTTTACCGATAACTGTGTTCCGTAGATCCAGACATTAACACAAATCAAGTCATTTCTATTGTGCATTTCTATTGCGGTCTATGTGCCTAATGTGGTGAATTTTACACAATATAATACCACAACAGACACATTAGGGCACATTAGAAAGTCACAATAGAAATTGTGTACGTTTATTATCGGGAATGTAAATAATTTGGAAATAAGAGGTAACTTTAGCATAAAAATTCCAAAGTATGAAATTTCGGTTAAGTTTTTTATTCCTGGTTTTTATTCCGTCGGTTTCCTTCAGCCAGATCACCTTTCAGCGCATCTATGACATGGGGACCGGGGAATCGGCATACACGGTTGTGCAAACATTTGACGGTGGATACGCCATCTGCGGCAGAAAGAACCTCAGCCCCAGCCCGGGTGCCTTTTTGCTCCGCACAAATGGATACGGCGATACCCTCTGGTCAAAGACTTTTCCCGACTATATAATCAACGCCGAACGGATCATGCGGCAAACATCCGACAGCGGGTTCATCATCTGCGGAAATGACAATGCCATTTTCCTGGTTAAAACCGATAAAAACGGGGATACTCTTTGGACAAGTCACCTTCCCGGCAAGGTGGCCACAGGGATCGCCCAAACCGCCGATCACGGATATATTGTTGTCTCCCCATGGCCTTCCCCCAACCTCACTAAAACAGACGGATCAGGCAACCTTTTATGGCAAAAAACCTACCAGGTTTACGGAATTCAGAATTATGGCGCAGTTTATTCAATGCTCCAGGCCAGTGATGGCGGCTATGTTATCTCCGGACTATGTGATTATAATGCCTATGAGCATGCCACCCTTTCAGCCTTTCTGCTAAAAACAAATGCCGATGGAGACTCCTCCTGGACCAGGAAGTACAGCACCCCAAATGGCAAGGTCGACATCTATTCAGTATGCCAGGCGGATGGCAACGGATATTTCCTGGCAGGCTGCATGGTCCCGGCTGCCGGTACATCCTATTCCCAGGGATACCTGATCAGAACAAATGCGACAGGCGATACGCTATGGAGCAGCAGAAATCACTACCAGCAATCCTGCTTCATCTCAACAGACAATACCGCCGATCACAACATCATTGCGGCCGGTGTCATGCAAACACCTTATGGAGGTGGTGGCCAGGCAATCATGCTCAGCAAATACAAACAAAGCGGGGACCTGGCATTTATGCGGTCTTTCTCCATCGGTAATTATGGCACCTCGGTTCAGGCGACAAAAGATCATGGGTTTGTCATTGCCGGGGAGAAGGATGGCAACATCATCCTCATCAAAACCGACTCATTGGGAAAAGCAAGTCTGAATGGAATCAGTGATCCTCCTAACCTCCTGAATATTTCCGTATATCCAAATCCATCAAAAGGCAAATTCCGGGTAAGCTGGGCCGGGAATGCAACATCTCTGGAGATCACAGATATCGGGGGGCATTTTGTTTACAGAAAAGAATTTTCCCAAAACCCGCCTTTATCCCTGGATATCGACCTTTCAAAAAAGGCAGAAGGAACTTACATCATTCTGCTAAAAACCGAAGGAGATACCCGGTCAGGTAAAATTATCCTGTCACTAATACGGTAGGATCTTCTTTCCCCGTGCCTCCTCCAGAACCTCTGCCATGGCAAGGTAAATGGCCGAAAGGCCGCAGATGATCCCTTCATAACCGGCAATGGTACCGATCAGCGGAGATCCGGCCCAGTCGCGGATCACAAGTAAGAAGAAGAGTATCCACAGGGAGAGAAAAACGAACTGAAGCACTTTGCTCTTGCCGAAGGTACCCAGCCACATAAAAAATGTGAACACCCCCCACATAAACAGGTACCAGCCCATGTAGGCCTCTTCGGTTTTAATCCCTTTGCCGTTGCTGATCTCAGGCAGAAGCCATAAAGCAACCAGCGTCAACCAGAACATGCCATAAGAGGTGAATGCAGTAAGTCCGAACGTGTTTCCTTTCTTAAATTCCAGGATGCCTGCAATCACCTGGGCAATGCCACCGTAAAAGAGGCCCATGGCGAGAACCATGGCGCTTACCGGGAAAAACCCGGCATTGTGGATATTCAAAAGCACAGTCGTCATTCCAAAGCCCATCAGGCCTAATGGGGCAGGGTTTGCTAATTTTTGTTCCATGAAAAAAATATTATTTCAAATTGCAGATTGCAAAGTCAAAGTGCAAAAATCGGGCATAGGCGCCGTTCACTTTGCACTTTGCACTTTGACTTTGCATTTTGCATTTTAACGTTCCGTTTTACATTCCGTATCGCTCAATGATCTCCTGTTTGCTTTTTCCCAGGATATCATATTTCTTCCCAACCTTTTTAAAAGCTTCGAGCGCTTTTTCAAGGTGGTGGATTTCATGTCCGGCGGAGATCTGGGTGCGGATACGGGCCTGGCCCTGGGGAACTACCGGGAAGAAAAATCCGATGGCATAAATCCCCTCGTCATACAAATCGCGGGAAACATCCTGTGCCAGTTTTGCATTGAAAAGCATCACGGGTACAATCGGGGTATCGCCTGCCTTGATGATCAGCCCGGCTTCGATGAGGCCTTTGCGCCAGAATTCGGTATTCCTTTCCAGCTTGTCGCGGCGGTCGGTGGAAGCAGAGAGGATCTCGAGCACCTTGATCACACCGGCAACAACCGGGGGAGCGATGGTGTTGGAGAAGAGGTAGGGACGGGCTTTCTGGCGGCACATCTCCACCAGTTCCTTACGGCCGGAAACGCATCCGCCGGAAGCACCACCCAACCCTTTTCCGAACGTGGTGGTGATGATGTCGATCTTGCCCATCACACCATATTGTTCATGGGTTCCGCGGCCGGTTTTCCCGATAAAACCGCTGGAATGAGACTCATCCACAAAGAGGAGGGCATCATACTTCTCGCACAGTTCGGCCATTTTATCCAGCCTCGCAGTATCGCCATCCATGGAGAAAACACCGTCGGTGATCACCATCTTCAGACGCTTGTCATTGTGCAGCTGCAATTTCTCCTCCAGGTGCTCCATGTCGGAATGCTTGAAAGTGTCGTGCATGGCACTGCAGAGCCGGATCCCGTCGATAATGGAGGCATGTACCAGCCGGTCGGAGATCATCACATCGTCCTTGGTGAGCACTGCTTCGAACACACCGGCATTGGCATCCATACAGGATGGAAAGAGGATGGTATCCTCAGTTCCCAGAAATTCTGTCACCATCTGTTCGAGGGTGCGGTGAATGTCCTGTGTGCCGCATATAAAGCGGACCGACGACATCCCGTATCCGTGAGAATCGAGTCCTGCATGGGCAGCTTTGACCACCTCGGGATGACTCGACATCCCAAGGTAGTTGTTCGCACAGATGTTGATGACTTTTTTGAGGGGGGCCCCGGCGGGGAATTCAACTTCGATATCGGCAGCCTGGGCTGAATGAATGTAACGCTCCTGCTTGAATAATCCGGCGCTTTGAAGGCCGGCCAGGATCTCAGAATACATACCTCGGGTATTGTTCGTATAGGCCATTTTTCCCTCCTTATTTTACAAATTCCTTTACCAGTGCACAGATCTTGTTCACCGAGTCGAATGCTTCAGGGGTAGCCCTGTCATCCGGAATAGAGATTTTATATTTGTTCTCAAGGAACCGTTTCAGCGATACCATTGAGAAACTGTCAACGATTCCGCCTGAAATCAGCGGGGAGTCGTAGGTTAACTCGGTGTCATCCTCAACATATTCTTTGATAACGTAGGCTTTGATGATTTCCTGCATTTCTTCCATTGTTTAGTTCTCCTATTCATTATTGGGTTAATAATTATTTTCTCTAATCACAAAGCGGGAGACGTGGCATGCCACGTCTGTACGGATTAATCATCTTCCAGGGTTGATGTATCCCCGATCTCTTCGCCCCATTCCTTTGCATGCAGGATACGGCGCATGATCTTCCCGCTCCTGGTTTTGGGCAGGGTATCGACAAACTCGATCTCCTGGGGCATGGCCAGCGGCGACAGTTTCTTCCGCACAAAATTCATGATCTCGAGGTCGAGGTCTTTACTGCCCACAAAACCGGGTTTCAGCGTTACAAACGCTTTCACCACTTCCATGTTCACGAAGTCGGGTTTGGCCACAACTGCTGATTCGGCCACCGCCGGATGTTCCAGCAGGGCAGACTCCACTTCAAACGGGCTCACCAGGTGTCCTCCGGTATTGATCACATCATCATCACGGCCGACGAACCAGAAATAGCCCTCCTTGTCTATGCTGGAGCGGTCGCCCGGCAGGTACCATCCGTTCTGAAATTTCTTTTTATAGGTCTCTTCATTGCGCCAGTAGGTGCGCATCATCGAAGGCCAGCCGGGACGAATGGCGATCAGTCCTATTTTCCCGGGTTCACCAAATGGTTCAAGGGTTTCGGCATCAATTACCGTGGCAGTTATTCCGGGGAAAGGTTTGCCCATGGAACCGGGTTTGATCTTCATCCCGGGGAAGTTGGTGATCATCATCGAGCCTGTTTCTGTTTGCCAGTAAGTGTCGAGAAATGGTTTTCCAAAAACCTTTTCCGACCAGATCACCGCTTCGCTGTTGAGCGGTTCGCCTACTGAGGCGAGATGGCGGAGCGATGAGAGGTCGTATTTTTTGATCACCTCATCGCCGGCTTTCATCAATGAGCGGATGGCTGTGGGTGCCGAATACCACATGCTGATTTTATGCTTTTCGATAAACCGGTACCAGTTGTCGGCCGAAAAACCTGCATCCAGCACACACTGGGTCACCCCATTGCTGAAGGCGCCGATGATCCCGTAGGAGGTGCCGGTAACCCATCCCGGGTCGGCGGTACACCAGTAAATGTCGTGGGCCTGCAAATCGAGCACCCATTTTGAGGTAAGGTACTGCGAGATCAGCGAATAGTGAACATGTTTGACCCCTTTGGGCTGTCCGGTGGTTCCCGAAGTGTAATGGAGTACCGACGGTGATTCGGCATACGTGGGATGGACGGTGAAATGTTCAACCGTTTCGGCATTTTCCATGTCAAATGCCACTTCCCGGTCGAGGAGCGGTTTTGCCGGGTCTGCATCAACGATGATCATGTGTTTGAGATAGGGCATCTTCTCCATGATCTTGCGCACCTTGGGAGCATGTTTTTTCTGGGTGATGATGGCCGTGGTTTGCGCGTTGTCGAGGCGGACAAACAGCGACTCATCGCCAAATGCAGAGAACAGGGGCTGTGCGATTCCTCCCATTTTCAGAATTCCGAGAAACCCCATGTAGAGTTCGGGAATCTTATCCATGAAAAGGCATACCCGCTCTTCGGGCCTGACCCCCAGGTTGCGGAGAAACTGCCCGATGGCATTGCTGTTAAGCCGCAAATCGTTATAGGTATAGCGCTTTTCATTGCCGGTTGATCCTTCCCAGATCAGGGCAGGTTTGTTGCCAAATCCCTTTTCACAGATTCGGTCTGAGCAGTACCAGCCGATGTTGATGGGGTCGCCGGGGTTGTAGTCCAGTTCTTTTTCAGCGATGTTCCAGTTGAAGTTTTTTACACGTTCGTCGTAGGATCCGATGTTTGACATAGGCGAGTTTTAATTGTATCATCAATTTCACATTCGAGAATTACGATGGCAGTCGCCATCTCTTTTAAGTGCGATAAAGATACATGTATTTTTGAAATTGACAAACGATCTGTTAATTCTTTAGCAACTCCAATTGTTTGGATGTGAGGCTTGCCAAGATCATCGTGATAGATATCGATATCGCCGAAGCGGATTCCGAACCGCCAGCCGGTGCCGATGGCTTTGAGAAAAGCCTCCTTGGCCGAAAACCGGGCGGCATAATTTTCATATTTATGCTTTTTGGTTTCACAATAGGCGATCTCACCGGGGGTGAAGATTTTGTCCCTGAAACCGAGGTCGCGCTCCATCACTTTCTGGATGCGGGCCACTTCGATGATGTCTGTTCCGATGCCGTAGATCATAATGCGGTGCAAATTACAACTATTTTATTTTCATGAAACCGGATTACCTTTTACAAAAAAACCGATTAAGCAATAAACAAACAGACTCACGAATTAAACTGTAAAACCACAAAATCCAAAGAAAATGGAAAACAAAGAAAATATTCCTGGTATTCCGGAAGAAACAATCATCAGCAAAATTTACCAGATCAGAGGGCAGAAAGTGATGATAGACAGGGATCTGGCAGAACTTTATAACATAGGAACAAAAGTATTAAAACAAGCTGTTAAGCGTCAAATCGAAAGGTTTCCTGAAGATTTCATGTTTGAAATGACTGATGATGAATTCCAAAATTGGAGGTCACAATTTGTGACCTCCAATCAGGACAGAATGGGTTTGCGGTATGCTCCGTATTGCTTTACAGAGCAGGGTGTAACCATGCTTTCCTGCATTTTAAACAGTAAAAAAGCCATAGAGACCAACATCCGTATTATCAGGGTATTCACCAAAATGCGTGAAATGCTGATGACACACAAAGACATCCTGTTAAAACTTGAGAAATTCGAGCAACAGATTGGCAGGAATACCGATAACATACAAGTGATTTTCAAGGCACTTAAACAGTTTCTGAATCAACCGGTAGAACCCAGACACCAGATTGGTTATAAAAGGAATTCGGAAAAATAGATTGCTTCCAACACTAAAACGGATTTTATCCCCAAAATCATGGGTGAAGGCTTTGAATGAAAATTCAGGATTTAGTTATGGAATTTTATGCCTATATTTACAAAACAAAAAATAAATTTATGAAAAAAGCGCTGATTCCGGTTCTATTATTTTGTGCAAATATCCTTTTTTCGCAGAACTTCCAGAACGTCTGCAGCCCTGGAATTACGTTTTTCAAGGGGAGCGACGGGTACTTTAGATCCTTCCGGCAGGATTCAATACAAGTTATTGGAAATTCAGACACCCTGTTTTATTCTTATCGCGCAATCCGCGACTCATCGACTTTTGCCTATCAATGCAGGGATACCACAAGCGGAGATGTCCTCGGGTTAAATGTTTTTAAAACCCACGACGGATGGTTTATGTTTTTCAACAAGATGAATGATACCATCCGTTTGAATTCTCAGGCCAGTCTCAATGAGTCGTGGCGGTTCTGTTCTCTTCCCGACAGTGTGGATTGTTATCTGGAAGCAAAAGTCACTGCCATCATTACGGACAGTGTTGCAGGAACCACCGACCTTGTGAAGGTTATCTCCCTGCAGGCCAGAAACAGTTTCAACAACACCTTTCCTAACATCTTCAATCAGAAAACGATAAAGCTCAGTCAACATTTTGGACTTTCCAAAATTTATGACATCTATTGGACCCCATTCGACACCGTTGAATTGAGCCTGATAGGTAAAACCACACCTCCAACAGGCATTCAACCATTTACCTGGGCCGATGTGTATAATTATGATATCGGTGATGAGTTTCATTTTTCCGGGTTTAAATCCTATGGTTCATCTACATTCAATTGGAAATACATCAACAAAATACTTGGGAAGACGGTCTATGGAAACTCTGACTCGGTGCATTACCAGGTTGAGACATGCAGAAAGAGCTGGTATGCACAACCTCCTACAAATACAACTACCCTGCATGACACGGTGAATCAATTCTATATTTTCATTCAGCTCTCAAATAACAATGAGCTATCCCTTATGCCGGATGAATTTTCAAGGAGTGGTTGGGTTGCCAAGGCAGTGGCAAGAACATTCAGTGAATACAACAACCGGCAGGTTCAAATCATTAATAATAACGGTTATTTTTATGACGGAGGTGTAAATTGTTATCTTGATCCATTTGAAATATCGGGCCCTATATCCTGGTATGTACCAGGGCTGGGGTTAACGAATTACGGGTATTGTTATTTCGATTATTACCCGGAACAATACAATAATGAACTGGTTTATTTCAAAAAGGGAGCAGAGACCTGGGGAATACCAATAGCAACGGATTGTTTCATCCTCACTGGAACTGACTCTGGTATAATTCCAGCTGAGCCTTTAGTTGAGGCATTCCCGAATCCGGCAGGAACTGAAACCCGGATTCTGCTGCATAACTCCAGAGAGAGTCAGAACTTCCGGTATGTGCTTTTCAACTACTCCGGTATAAAGGTCATGGAAGGAGGTGCAACATCAAATTCCTTTATCCTGCTTCGCAATCATCTGCCATCCGGGCTCTACCTCCTAACAATCACCGATATGAATGGAAAAAATGCAGGGAGTATAAAAATCAGTTTTAAATAACTCAAGTTTCGGGGTAAATATATAACGAGAACACAGCCCCGAATGGGGCGTAATATATAAACCGATGGGTGTAGCCCATCGGATCTTATCAGGTTTGAGTTGTCAAATGAAGAGTTTCAGATTTGGAGGACGCAAATTGCGTCCTCCAAATCTGACATGATTGGCCTACGCTACAATCCATATTGTTTTACAGAACAAGGTGTCACAATGTTGTCTTGCGTTTTAAAAAGCAAGCAAGCCATTGAAATGAACATCCTTATTATCCGGGTATTTACCAAAATGCGTGAAATGCTTTTAACCTCTCAACTCCTTTTCAAGGGTTGTTTCGATGAATTTATTCAGCGACATCCCCTGTTGAATCGCTTTCTGACAGGCAAGTTTATGTAAAGATGGTTGCACCCTGACATTGAAACTCCCTTTAAATGGTTTATCCGGCTTAATGCCTTTCTCTTCGCAAAAATTAATGTAATCATCAACAGATTCTTCAAATGCCTTTTTCAGACCATGTGCATTATCTGATTCAAAGGTGATCAAATCATTGATGTGCTCAATTTTGCCATAGAAAACTTCATCTTCAGCTGAAAAACTGACGGATCCGATATAATCCTTATAATTTAGTGTATTCATGGTTTTAT
>CAIYJU010000156.1 GCA_903926565.1 uncultured Bacteroidales bacterium | reverse complement strand
GTGAGAAGACTCGAACTTCCGACCCCTTGCACCCCATGCAAGTACGCTAGCCAACTGCGCCACACCCCGATTTTCCGGATCATTTCCGGTTTGAGGGTGCAAATATACGCAATTTTCTTTTTCGTGAGCATGGATTTTCTTATCAAACGGTGCATTTTCAGACAAATTTGAAATATGCCCGTCGATATTATAATCGTGACATCGAATATTTGACTTATCTTTGATTGACTAAACAGTCAATATTGCAGGAATTTACGGGTGACATTTATTAAGTTAGAAAGACATGCGTTGCCTGGAATTTTTTAAGCAAATTATCCATGAAAACCCTTTCCATGAAAAAAGTTTTCCTTTTCTTAATCCTTTATGCCTGCATGGGCTTGCAATTGAAGGCCCAGGTTGCCATTAACAATGACAACAGCACTCCTCACCCGTCAGCCGGGCTGGATGTCATGTTCGACAACAAAGGATTTCTTCCTCCACGAATGACCCGTATCCAGATGGCGGCCATCGCCAATCCTGCAAACGGGCTCATGGTTTATTGCTCTGACTGCAGCAATAATGCCACCGGCGCTCTTGCCATGTTCCTCAGCGGGGCGTGGTTTACATTCATTCCCACTTGCCTGGTTCCTTTTATTCCAACCGACGGAATCCACACTGCTGCAATTGACCAGATTGTATGGAACTGGAATTCTGTTCCGGATGCCACTGGCTATCGCTGGAGTGCAACCAATAATTATGCCCTGGCCACCGACATGGGAACGCTTACATCCCAATCCGAAACAGGACTCAACTGTTTTACATCATACAACAGATTTGTTTGGTCGTACAATCCCTGTGGAAATTCCTTACCACTGACGCTAACCCAGGCTACATTGCCCTGTGCCGGACTTCCGACAATTACAACCAGCGCTGTTTCCAATATTGCATACACAACATCAACTTCCGGTGGAATTGTTGTTTCCGACGGTGGTAATGTTGTTACCTCAAGAGGCGTTTGCTGGAGTATTTCGCCCGATCCCACCATTGCCGACAGTCATGTAGCCACTGGCACCGGAACCGGCGGGTTTACGAGCAACATGACGGATTTGCTTGCCGGTACCGATTATTTTGTCAGGGCTTATGCAACAAACAGCACTGGCACTGCGTATGGGAATGAAGTGATTTTTACAACCCTCCCATTCGATATTGGCGTCGCCCATGCGGGCGGAGTGATCTTTTATATTGACCCCACCGGGCAGCATGGATTGGTCACATCAACAACCGACCAAAGCACCGGCGCACAATGGGGATGTTCAGGCACGCTCATTGGCACATCTACCGCATTGGGGACAGGCCAGGCGAACACAACCGCAATCGTCAATGCCTGCAGCCAGCCGGGAATAGCAGCCCGTTTATGCAATGACCTGGTGCTTAATGGTTATGGGGACTGGTTTTTGCCATCAAAAGACGAACTGTTTATGATGCACCAGCAACTGGAAGGAGTTATTCCCTTTGCATTTAATATTTATCGGAGTTCTTCTGAAAACGGAGCGTTCTTTGCCTGGTATCTTTTCTGGGGTGATGGACAGCAAAACTACTCTGACAGAACATGGACGTACTATGTCAGGGCAATCCGGGCATTTTAACCTATTACAAAACAGGCCTGTATATCTGGTATTTACCCTTTATTATCGTCTTCAAATCAAGTTCACTTAATCCTACCTTTCTTCCTGAGGTGCCGGTATTCTGATGAGCCAGAACATAAACACCTTTTGCCTTCACCTCATTGATCACCGCGGTGTGATGCTCCATGGTTTCTGTATAAACAGCATTACCCCTTGCGTATTTGATCTTTACACCCTCAAACTGAATCAGATCGCCGGGATAAACACACTCTTTCCCGGGATCTACCTTAGTGCCGAAGACATATTCTCCATCCCATTTTGCTCCGTTTTTGTTCAGAACCAGTGCGGCCAGGTCCCAGCATTCGCCCCTGCCAACGGTTGTGCCGATCTGTTTCCTGGCCATCTCAACAACCTTCTGATTTAACTCCGGGATGGTATCGCACGGGGGTGCAGTGATGTAAATTGAACCATGATTTACACCGGCTTCAGCAAAAAAACCGGCAATGCCTGTGAAGAACATTGTCAAACATAGTGTTGCAGCTAAAAACAGATGGTTCATGTCAAATATAAATATGGTATAACCTCGCTATATCTTCACAATTTTGGTGACTATTACTTCATGATCCAGGGTGAACCTGAGGGAATAGACCCCGGGTTTCAGACCAAAACTACCGGAATTGATTGTGCCTGCATGCAAACCGGCATCCTGAACCTGCCTCTTTTCAACCATGCCAACGAGTTTGCCCGACATGTCATACAATTCAACAGTTACGGAAACCTGTTCCTGAAGTATATATTTGTAGGTAACCTGTTCAGAGAACGGGTTTGGATAGACAATAACGGCATTTCCAGCTATTTCAGAAGAACTTCCAACTGAAGTACCTGCCAATTGTGATGACTGGTTCAGGTTTACCCATCCATTTTTTATAATCACAGGCTCTTTTGCCCCATACCTGTTTTCAGTGACGCTCAACATGAATACAGGATACCTGTACCCGGGGGCAAACCAGTAAAACTTCTCCAGCCTCGATTGCGTGGAACCGCAAACACCTATCTGCAATGATTGTTTGACGACCTTTACCCTCAGGCAGTTTTTAATAAGCCTGTCACGAAGGATCAACGTGCCAAAAGCATCTGCTTTACAGGTATAATCACCAGCCAGATCAATCCTGTCGGATCCGTCGTACCTTGCAACGCCGGTAAAAGGATCACTGAACTGCTCACCATAGGCGAACGGATATTTCATTTTTACAATAGGATCTGAATAATCCAGTATCATTTTTTTTGTGAGATTCACATAGCCGGTTTCCTCATAGCCGTCTTCCCTGGAATTACAGGTGAAATCATAACCATCTTCACTGAAAATCATGGTTTTTGAATTTCCTGATGATGATTTAGGGGAAACTGATTCCGAAACACCACGAAAAGTGCTTTTTCCCGAATATTGAATTCCTGAGAAATCCCACACCTGATCCGCACCGGCACTGCCCGCATCCACCCAGGTTATCTCCTGGGTTTGCGATGAATCACCCGGCAGTGGCCCATTGTCGTGAAATGTCAGAGCCGGTTGTCCTGACACGTTCAACAGGGAAATTGATAATGTAAAGAGCAGGAATAATTTTTTCATTGGTTTTTAGTTTGTACAAAAGTAGTCATTATGACCACTTACAGACCACAAAAACTGTTAAAGTTTTGTGAAAAATAACATTCCGGAAATACCATAACGAGGGAATTCCATAACAAGGATATTTTTCCATACTTTTGAACAACAATTTCAATCCAGCCCGACATTCTGTTACCTTGTCGCCTTATTGCCGAATAAAAACAATCTCATAATTCAAACAAATCCAGCAATGAAATATATCGGAGCCCATGTCAGTGCCTCAGGAGGTGTTGAAAACGCACCTGTCAACGCTTCTGAAATCGGGGCAAAAGCTTTTGCACTTTTCACCAAGAACCAGCGCCAGTGGAAGGCATCACCCCTCACTGCCAGCAACATCAGACTTTTCCGCGAGAACTGCGAAAAGCACGGTTACCAGCCATTCCAGGTGCTGCCGCACGACAGTTACCTGATCAACCTTGGACATCCTGAACAGGAAGGACTTGACAAATCCCGCGAAGCGTTTCTCGATGAGATGCAGCGATGTGAACAACTTGGCCTCGACAGGCTTAATTTCCACCCGGGAGGATCACTCGGCAAAATCAGCGACGAAGCGTGTTTGCTGAAGATCGCGGAATCCATCAACATCACCCTGGATAAAACCAATGGAGTGATTGCCGTGATCGAAAACACAGCCGGCCAGGGAAACAACCTCGGTTTTAAATTCGAGCAGATCGGTTTTATCATCGAACATGTGGAGGATAAAAGCCGTGTTGGGGTATGTATCGACACATGTCACTCATTTGCTGCAGGATACGACCTTTCAACAGAAACAGCGTTCAAAGCGACGTTTCAGTCTTTCGATGAATTGATCGGGTTCAGGTATCTGAAAGGCATGCACATCAACGATTCCAAAAAAGGCCTGGGGAGCAGGGTTGACCGCCACGACAGCCTGGGAAAGGGAACCCTCGGGATTGATGTGTTCAAGTGGCTGATGAATGATCCACGGTTTGATGACATGCCGCTGATCCTGGAGACTCCGGATGAGACAATATGGAAAGAGGAGATTAAACTTTTGTATTCTTTTTGAGTTTAAAATTTCCCGCAGATGAGCGCAGAAAAAGGCGCTGATTTTCGCAGATTAAAGTGTTCTCCGCAACTCTTCCGACAACTGCCAGAGTTTTTTCCCGTTTTCAGGATCGGAGGCTTTTTCATCGACATCTTTCCGGCCCATCAGGAAGAGGTAATCAAACGGTTTGCCCGCAACATCCCCGGAAGCAGCAAGATAGATGGCAGGGACAGCGGCTTTGGCCGGTGACTTGAAAAAGATCCCGAAGACCAGTTTCAACAAGGGAGTGAATACCTTTGGCGCCTCCCGGGCAATATTGGAGTTGACTGGGCCGGGGCATAAAGAAAAAATTGAGAAATTTGTTTCAGCCCCCGGATTGAGCCGCCTTGAAAGTTCAACAGAATATGTTGTCAGCAGGAGCTTATAATATCCGTAAAGTTCGATGGATTTCCCTATGCTGTAATCGCGGTATTTTCCAAAATCAGCCCATTCGAATTTTTCCGGATTGCGGTGGCTTTCCGAAGCAATAAATATAATCCGGGGTATGCTTGATCCTTGCTCTTTGCTTTTTGCATTTTGACCCGTCACCCCGGTTTCCTGACCATTAAAGCAATGATTTTCAATCATTAAATTGACGAACAGAAATTTCGAGAAGTAATTGACCATAAACATCTCTTCGAGCCCCTGCGGGGTTTTGCGGCTTTGTTTGGGAACGATTCCTGCGTTGCAGATGAGGATGTCGATACCAAGAAGGGAGGGGGATTGAAGTTGTACCACTAATTCATTGATTGAACTGACATTGGAAAAATCAACATGGAGCATGTGAACATTGGGGTTGCCGGATAGTTTTTTCACCTTCTCCCCTTTTTCCGGAATGCCGCTCCGGCATGCCATGATCACGCGTGCCCCGCGACGTGCAACATCAACGGCCATGGCAAAACCAAGACCGGAGCTGGCTCCGTCAATTAAAACAGTCTTTCCGTCGAGCCGGTCGGTTAATTTCAATTCACCTGCCGGTATCTGCTTCCGGAAAAGGTCGCTGATTCCGGTAAGTATTGCTGTGACCGGGTTATTGTATTTTTTTTGCCTGGCTGAGGTCATATTTTTCTGATATAAAACTTCCGTAACGCGATGTATTCCTGTTGATTTCGGCCTCCGTAAGACCAAAATCGGCCATAGAATATTGATGAATGCCATGTTTCCTGTGGGGATGTTCCAGTTCATGGCGCCGAAAACAATCAGCAATCTCCGGAGTCAGGCCGCCGTTAAGCTGGTATATCTTCTCCAGTTCGCTGACGGAATCAGCAATAAGGTTCTGATAGTAAATATCGGTAAACTTCCCGTCATTTCCTGGTTTCAGCCTGTAATCGAGTGCTCTGCCGAGCATGTAGCCAATCTTGCGAACCCAGTGATCGGCTACCTTACGTTCATCGACATCACTGCTGAAGATCATCCTGTTGTAGGTAACCATGCTTAAAAAAGAGGGAATTGACTCCGCTAAATTCCTGTGGGGCCAGAGGAAATGCACCTCCCCGAAATGCTTTTCGATCAGGTCGGGAAATTCAAGATGGTGCGGGGTTTTAAGCACCCAGCGCTTTGCCGGCCTGATCCACTGCATGAATTTCAACAGCTTAACAGAGTATGCATAAGCCTGTGACTGATCCGTATGTTCAAGCCAGTCGGCATAAGTCGGAACATGCATCATTGCCTCGGGCGTGGTACTGAGAAAACTCACATCGAGCATCAAAATATCCTCTTCAGGCTGCATGGCATCGATCGGGTGAATGGCAAAAAAACCTGGAGACATGAGCTTCAGTGCTTTCACAGAGGTGTTGGCGACCGAGATGCGCTTGTCATTTGGGTGAGGATAAACAGGTGGACGGGTGAGATGATGATCTGGTGACAAATCATACAAACCGAGGTTGATCGGAACAGGGTTGATTACCTCCCAACTTGGAATGACCCGGTGGTCAGGGTCTTCAGCCAGCAGCCGCTGCAATTTTGTCGTACCCGTGCGTTGCAATCCCACGATGATCCAGGCCGGGCAGAGCTCCTGCTGCAAAATTTGCGGATATTTTTTAAAGAAATGCTCTGCGCGCAGCCTGATACTGAGCAAACTCACAAACCGTTCACGTGTGATAAAACGCCCGATCGGATGAAGGTTTGCTTCTTCATTCACCGACTTTAACAACAACTCAAGCGGCTGGTCATTAAAATCACGGCCAAGATCATTCAACCCGGTCGTTTTCCGCGCCAGCCGGATGAGATCATCCTTATCAAGCCTGCTCTTTGTCCCAAACAAATAGGTCCCATTCCAGCCTTGATTGAGCGCCCGGAACCATAAAGGGCTATTGCGAAAACCATTCTTCATTCACTTCAATATTCAATATTCGTTATTCAATATTCGATATT
>CAIYJU010000155.1 GCA_903926565.1 uncultured Bacteroidales bacterium | reverse complement strand
CTCCGAGACAGGCAAAGAATATTTCGTTCATGCCTCTGGTTTAATTGACCGTATCCGGGAAAATGACGAAGTAACATTCGACCTGACCGAAGGTAAAAAAGGATTAAATGCTGTAAATGTTAAACTGGTATAAGCTTAACCAAAAACGATTTTAATCTTAGAGGCTGTCCCAAAAGGACAGCCTCTTTTGTTTGACCCTATCCAGATTCGGCTTATTTCCGTACTTTTGCTTATCATCTGAATCACCTTCTCAAATCCTGAATATCCCTGTTTATGCTGAATTCCATTTTTAACTGGTTAAAGATTTTCTTTACAGATCCCAAACACCGCCAGTTCCGGCAGGTCTTCTGGTTTGCCGTGATCTCGCTGGCCATCCATTTTGCCTACAGGTTCTGGACAAAAGGGATGCTTTTCTGGCCGATCCAGGCGGGCATGCACGACCTGCACCAGCTCATGACCAGGTGGGTCTTTTACCAGAGCGTGTGGGTTGATCAGCACCTGCTCAACATCCCTTTGCGGATTGCAGGCCTCACCATGTATTTTGACAATGGCAGCTGGATCACGATCAATGAAAGTTGTGCAGGGGATAAGCAGATCCTGCAGTTTATGCTCCTGCTGCTGATCTACCCGGGTCCCTGGAAGAAGAAGCTGTGGTTTATCCCGCTGGGAATTGTCATCGTTCATTTCACGAACATCCTGCGGATCGTGCTTCTCTCCGTGGTGTCGAGCACCAGGCCGGAATACTGGCACATTGCGCACGATACCGTACTCAGGGGAATGTTCTATGTGGTGATCCTGATCCTGTGGATTATCTGGGTGGAACAGATCAATAATCGCTCAGCAGCAATTAAGAAATAATGAGATACCGTGTAAATTGAAACTATGCATTTCAAATTACACGGTAAACGTTAACCGCATGGGTTCAATTTTTAACCACCTGCCCCCTTTTAACCCACTTCCAAACCCCGAATCCGGCTGCAAGCGCAAGCACCGCATACACGCTGCCATCGATGGGCGCACCGCCACCGGGGGCTTTGTTTGTATTCGAACCCTTCTCTGCCGGGGGAGGCGGAGGGGCCTGGGCCAAACCGGTCCGGACAAATGCCATACAACCGAGGAAAATCATGGTGAACAAGAGGGGCTTTAGTGACTTTTTCATACCTGGAATGGGTTATTGAATTTGATTTCTGTAGGATTGTTTTTTTTACCGCGAAGCCGCGAAGCCGCGAAGTCCGTGAGAAAATCTTCGCGTCTTTGCGTCTTCGCGGTGATTTTTTATTGTTTATTTATAAAAACCTTCGCCGAAACAGCCTGCTCGCCGGTAACCACTTTCACGAGGTAGTAGCCGGTGGGGGCGTTGAGGTTTAATTTACACATTGAATTTCCATCCAGTCCTGCCTTCGCGATCATCTGGCCCATGGTGTTGTAAACATACACATTTCCAATGTTTTTCCCGGAATTATCAAGCACCATAATGGAGTTGTTTACCGCAAAAACCCTGATGGCATTGCCTGCCTGCACTTCACCAACACCAACATGACTGAAGGTCAGTAAAAAGCGTGAGGGGTTATCCTCTGTTGCAGAAGTGAATGAATATACCGGGTTCACCGTCAGATCCTGTTTTGCATGGGTGAGTAAATCGTTCAGGATGACCGGCCCGCTGATGTTTGAAATGGTTCTGGCCTCGATGGTGAAACTGGTGCCCTCATTTTTGATAAAGTTAAAAGGGATCTGAACCGTTCCGCCTGTTTCAGGCAGTGCATTGGTTGAAAGCAGGTCTTCTCCGGCCACGGAATAGAACATCGGGGCGTATCCCGCCAGGAAGTGCGAATCGAATTCGGGATCAAACCCGTTGGTTGCGAGGTTGTCGAACCTGACAATGCTCTGCTGGGATGTTTGACCCGAAATATCATTGGCTGCCAATTCGATGGAGGGCCGGTCGCCTGACTTATACCATGAGGTTGCATCGTGGGCCCGTGCATTGGTTGGAATGGCAAGTGAATTGGTGCCATTCGTTACCTGTACCATGAATCCGTTGAGCGCAGGAATTTTTCCATTCGTGGCAACATCGGTGTATGAAGCAGCGGTTGCGTCCCAGATTTTCGCAGTTGCAGTGACGTTGTTCAATGACCAGTCTGAAGTGCCCCAGGTGAGGGCTGAGGTGAACGGGTTCCCGAGCAGGTGCCAGCCATGGTTGGTGCCTGCACTGATTGCCAGGTTTGTCACGTTGACATTGTCTTTATTGAGCGTACCCGAAAACGATTTGGTGCCATCGGCTGCATAACCCACAAGGTAACCCTTCCCGACAGTGAAACTGGTCGATCCGTTGGCAGTATTCCATGTTGGGGCCGTCGTGGTGTTTTTAAAATTCACCCATTCGTTGGTGGTTTCATACCATGTGTAAAAGTCGTAATTGGCAGGTGTGACATTGGTAAACTCGTCGGCTATCGGTTGAGCAGTAACAGGTGAGGAGAGGAAGTGCCAGCCCTGGCTGGCTGAAAGACCAGTTCCCCACGCAGAGACAGATCTTTCAACAGTGGCTGAAACTGCAGAGTTCTGGATGAGGGAGCCGCCGGAGTTGACAACCAGGCCGGAGGTGCCGCCATTGTTGGTAAGGGCCCCATTGACCGTAAATTGCATGGATGCCGGGATGATAAATTTTTGACCGGAGGCGATGGTCATTGCCCCTGCAAGTGAACGATTGCCATGGAGTGAAATTCCTGAGGCGTTGGCAATGGTAATATTGAGATCTTTTGGACCCGAGCTGGCAGGGAACTCAACATCACTGGTGGTGGTATACCCGGTTCCGTTGTATTTAAGGATTCCGTTGGCGCCGTAGGTTAGGGTGCCCGTGAGGGTGCCACCTGTCAGTGAAAGGGTCCCATTTACTGCAGTAGCCTGGGATAAAGTGACACCGATCGCATTATTTATTGTCAGGTTATTGACTGTTGCTGGCATGTTAGTGCCGGTATTCTGTGCCGCTAAGCCATTCAAAGTATAGTTGCCACCGGTACTAAAAGATCTGCTTCCGCTTACTCGAATTGAGCCTTTTGTATTATCGCCGGATGTTCCAAAGCCTTCACCGTTTGTAACATAAGCTGATGAAATAGAACCTCCTGATGCTAAAGTAAATGCTCCAGTTCCTAAAATATTAAATGTGCTGAATTTCATATTTCCGTTTACCGTGATGGTTCCTGCAGTGTTGTAAGTTTTACTTTCATTTAGAGTGACTCCACCTTCTGAGTTGTTGGTAATGGTTACGTTTTTTGCAAAGGTTGCTGGCCATTCCACACCTGTTGTTTGTGCAGCAATTCCGTCGTAATTTAGAGAGGCAGAGGTTCCATATGTTAAGGTTTTTCCGTTTAATGCAAAAGTTCCCTGAGTCATGAAAAAAGTGCCAGCTACTGTCGTTGGTGCACCTAAAGTTGCCGTTCCTGCTGTGTTAATTTTTAAATTTGTATAAGTAGTTCCATGTATTATTGTTGAAGTCCCACTATATTCGACTGTTGAACTTGTTCCATTTAGTGCAACCGTTACATAAGTTAACGTACCCCATGGGGTGTCTCCCCCTAAAACCAGTGTTCCTGTTTGTGCACCTGTGGTCATTCTAAAAGCTGCACTGTTAGATGAACCTAATAAAGAGGAAGTTATCTGCCCATCTATACTTGTTGTGCCATCTTCAACCCGAAAACCAGCTTGTCCATACGGACTAATATCCTTTGCTATCATAGTAACATTCCCACTAATATTAAAACTATATAAGGTTGAAGTTATAATGGCAGACCAGCCGCTCGTATTAAGAGTTAAGTTAGAGCCTGCTTCTACTGAGGCACAAGATAAAGTTCCACCTCCGGTTATTAAGCAAGCCGTTGAATTAGATTTATTATGAAGTAATATTACATCTCCAGTTATGGATAAAGTAGCACCGTTATTGATAGTTAAAGTCGCAGCTGCACCTGTAAATGTAATTGAAGCTGCAGCTGCATCTGCCGTAACCGTTACATTTTTCCCATTTTGGATATAAACCACATCTCCTGCAACTGGAACGCTAAATCCAGATGCCCCTCCTGAAGCATCTGACCACGTTGATGTTGCATTCCAATTACCAATGGCTACAGAGTAGCGATTAGCACCTCTCACTCCCTGCCCCATCCCAAAAACCACAAAAACCCCCACCATCACCATCCATCTCACCATCCCGGTTGATCCGCCCAGCCGCTTAAAAAAATAATTTTTTTTCATACATGTTCGTTATTAATGAGTAAAAAAGTAGGAATTTTAAATCGTCTCCGTTGAAAATTTTCGTCTTCTAAAATGAAAAGGGATCAAAGGTACTGTTTTTTTGTTAACAAAAAGATAAACAATCAAATATGTCGATTTTCATATTTAAATCAGTCCCGGTTATCCCAATATAAAAAGGCGGCAATGATCAATTTTTCGGATAGATCGTTGCAGCAGGTTCTGCGGAAAACAAAATGCGTGCCGGAAACAGGAATAAAAAGAGTTGCAGAAGTCGCAACAGTTATTCAGTTGAAATTGAAAGAGATAGCAGGGTGGTTTTTGTGCTCCTGAAATTATCCGGGCTGCGGCAATCCGGGGGAACAAACCGATGCGGAAAAAATCGCGTATTTTACGCGAAAACACGCGGGACCCTGGCTATTGACCCTCCCCTCCCTTTGGCTACTCTTTCTACACAACTTTATTTCTAGTTTAAACATTGTCATGAAATTTTCGGTCTTCGGAAAATACAACCACTGAGGCACTTAGGGCACTAAGAAACACTAAGTAGAAAAAAATTTTACAGGAATGCTAAATTTGAAACGCTTTTTAGAACCACAAAGGCAATGTGGTGGGGTATTGCCACTCTCAGTCCTCAGATGCATTAATCAGCAACCCGCTCTTCAACCCCTCCGGCTGAACAGCCACCTCCGGGTTCCCCGCCGCATTGGTGAGCACACCGTACACCGTCAGGATTTTGCCGGGATCGATGGTCAGCGTTGCACCCGCCAGGATGCTGAGGTTGTGGCAGGCCGCGGGGCTTGCCTCCGCTGACATCACATGAGGTGAAAACGGCGTTCCCGCCGGGATGATCACGTCGGTGCCAAGGGTGGGCACGCCGCTGCACCAGTTGGCAGGGTCGTTCCAGCTGGTGCCGGCCACGCCGGTCCATACCCCCGAAATGATGCTCAGGGTCGCATTGTTGCCCGGTTCGCTGCTGCTTACCAGGTAATCTCCGTAGCCAGAATAATCTGCCCGGATGGAACAGGTGGGTAAGGAGGTAAAGGTGATGTTGTACAAAACTGTGGCCACGCCGCCGACAACAGCCGCAGGTAATCCTGCCGGGGTGCCGTTGATATAAAACTGTACGGTCCCTCCGTCGGGAGGTGGTGATACCGCGGCTGTTAAAGTTACCGATGTGGCGCCGATGCACGCTGCCTGGTCGGCAGGAGTGGTGGTGGTGCTCACGTTGGCCTCTCCCAATGCAAAATTGCTGAATGTGGTGAACCCCGGGACATTGGTGTAATCCGGAGCCGTTACCGGAAAGGCTGTATTTGTTATCCCGTCTCCCTTGATCATCCGGGCGGAATGAACAGGACTGAAACCTGTGCCATCCAGGGTTACATGATAGATACAGGCTGAACTGCCGCTTTCGGTAAGCGACCAGTAACGTTCTGTCCACAGGATGGCATCTGCTGCCGGAGCGCCGGGAATGGCGGATTCAACCTGCTCAGCCATGACCGTGCTGGTTCCCGAAAGGGTTGTAAAGTTCAACGTCAATGGACGGTAAACGCCGCTCTTCCCGATGGCGAACTCTTTTGAACCTGTTGTGCTGAAAACCCGGGCCAGTCTGCCCTCCACATACCGTGCACCACTGGCATTGATCACATTTCCGGAAGCCCCGATGGTGAGGATGCTGATCCCGGTGGAGATCAGTCCTCCGGCAAGGTTCAATGTGCCGTCGACCAGGATGTTCCGGGATAATGTAACACCTGCTGCATTGTCAACCGTAAGAGAATTCACCGTGGATGGCATGTTGGTGCCGGTCTCCTGAAATGATCCCGCTCCGTTCAGGATATAGTTGCCCGATGTGCTCAGTGTTCTGAGCCCGCCGACACGTATGGAGCCTTTCGTCTGATCGCCTGATGCGCCAAAACCTTCACCGTTGATGACATACGCAGATGCAATGGTGCCTCCTGCAGCCAGGGCAAATGCACCGCTGCCTTCGGCATAATGGGTGCCGAAATTCAACTTCCCGGAAACGGCCAGGGTTGCCGGAGCAAGAACAGTCTTATTTTCATTCAGCGAAACACCGTCTGCAGTGTTGTTGGCAACGGAGATGTTTCGCCCAAAGGATGCCGGCCACTCTTCGCCGGTGGCCTGGGCTGCGGTGCCGTCGTAGTTCAGCGAGGCGGACGGGCCATACGTGAAGGATTTCCCGTTTAACAGAAAAATCCCGCGGGTCATGTGAAGGATGCCGCCAACGGTTGTGGCGCCGCCCAGTGATGCATTTCCGCCCGCGTTTATCTTTAAATTTGTATAGCTGGTTCCCAGGATGGCTTGTGCAGCGCTTCCCCGGTATTCAACAGTGGCCGAGGTGCCGTTGAGCGTTGTTTTGTTAGTGCCTGACCCTGCCAGCGACCAGGGTGCGGCACCGGCAAGCACCAGGGTGCCGGTTTGAAGCTGCCCGCTTTCGGCAGTCTGGAACGTACAGGTCGACAACGCCTCGGAATACATGGAGATAACGCCTCCAACGGTTACTGTTCCGCTTCGCAGGCTGATGGCGGCATTGTTGGTGATGTCGAAATTCTCATTGGCATAAATGGAGATGTTGTTGCTTACCACCAGGTTCAGTGTTCCCTGGATGTACAGGGCGGTACTCTGGGATGAGGTGTATGGGGTCATGTTATAGCCTGCCGAGACAGAACCCGCGGTGATGATGCCAGAACCCTCGAGGAGACCCCATTTATGCTGCGGCGACAGTGATCTGATGACGATAGCCCCGGTCACATTCAGGGTGACACCGGAATTGACCGTAACGGTGCCGGTCACAGAATTATCCTCAAAAGTTAAATTTGCAACTGTATGATTTCCATCCACGGCAAGCACATCGCCGTCCCCGATAAAAACCGCATCTGAAGTGCCCGGGAAGCAGCCGCAGGGGCCTCCGCCCGATACAGTTGCCCACATGGTCGGCGAGGACCAGTTTCCCGTTCCCCGGGTGTAGTAATTTGCTCCGGAGACCATCTGCACGGTTGCTGTTAAAAAAACCAGAAATGCAGCAAAGGTTACCAGGTATTTCATAAACTGCGATGAAATATAATATTTTTCTGTGTAATGATCATTTTTCATGGCGAGCTGATTTAGGAATCGTCTGGGTATTAAAGAAGGAGATCAAATATAACATTTATATTTCAGCTTCATTGAATTTAGCGATTAGCGCAATTATACCAGTTACAATCCGGAAACCTTAGCCGGCATGTCAAGGCCCCCTTCCTGAAATGATTTATATGCAATGAATACAACATCAAAAAAGTTTATCTTTGAAGATTGATTCTTAATTTAGTATTCAACCATCTGAAACCATATGCCTATGAAAACTTCACTACCCAATTCAAAAAAACCAATGATCAGGATGCAGACCATCCTGGTTGTTTTTGCAGCCATGTTTCTCCTGGCAGGGGTTACCTGCCGTGCAGATATCTGGGAACCCGAAGGCGTCAACATGCCAGGTGCCTGGAATTCATGGAACAACCCTCCGCTCAACAACCTCGCCCTTGCCAGCTACACCCAGGTACCGGGTGGCCGTGTCACGAAAATTCCAACCGGCATCCCGCGTTGGCAAACGGTCTTCAGTGTTGCTGCCTCCGGAGGCGATATTGTAGGCGGCACCTACCCGTGGCTCTTTACAAGCGGACCACCCACCAATTACTACCAGAACAAATGGGCCGGTGTGACGATAAGCATGAACACGCTGCAATCCTATACCTTTAACACCGGACCAGATAATAACATCACCCTGGTCGATGGCAAATGGTACACCATGAACTTTGAGGATGCGGGTTATGCAGATAACCGTGCGATCTTCATGGAAACGAGCGCTTTGCCTGTTGATATCTCATCGGTTTCCGTGCCATCCCTGGTTGATCCCGGCAGTGCTGCCACGGTTACCTTAACCATGGCTCAGATCCCCGCATTGGAAGAGCTTTTTTATCTAAGGTATTCAACAGATGCATGGGCAACTTCAGGTCTTATACCAGTTTCCATGTCAGGAATAAGCGGCACTGCCATCATTCCCGGCCAGATTGCCGGTACGGTTGTATCGTATTATGCCTTCTCCTCAACAGTAGCATCGATCACCGCCGATTATGACCTGTACACCATCAAGTTAAACTCCAACGGCGGACTAAACTATGCCTATACCGTTACATCTCCAACACCGGTAATCACCTTTGCCAATCTCCAGGGTCCGGCCACAGGCACCATCGACCAGGGGAGTGTATTCCAGGTATCTGGAAGAGCCGAGATTCCAGGTGTCACAGGACAGCCGGTCTCCGCGCCGGGACTGTTAGCCTGGGTGGGATACAGCAGTTCAAACACCAATCCGTCAACATGGACCACCTGGATTGCCGCGCCTTATACCGGGCCGGTAGCCGGAAGTGATGAGTTCACGGCCGACCTCGGTTCTGCGATCACTTCAGCAGGCACCTGGTACTATGCCACCCGGTTCAGCCTGAACGGAGGGGCCTGGCTCTATGGTGGTTTTTCTGCTGGCGGTGGCGGATTCTGGAACGGGACCGACAATATTTCCGGCGTGCTGACAATCCAGGCATCTGTTGTGCCAATTCTCAGAACACTTCAGAATATTACGGTCGCTGCCGAACAGATCCAATGTTATGATGCCAAACAAACAATCACCGTGGCAGGAGATCCATTCTTTTTTCATGTGGAAAACGGAGGCATGGCAACACTGATTGCCGGACAAAATATTGTTTTTCTTCCCGGAACCATCGTCGTTTCAGGCGGTTATCTTTGGGGCAAAATCACCACCACCGACCAGTATTGCGGGGTGCTTGGCCCGGTGCTGAAAGACGTTGTATCCGGAGCAGGTGACGCTCAGCAGCCTTTACCCTGGTCCTCAGGCCTCAGGGTCTATCCCAATCCTGCATCCTCCCTGGTAACAGTTGAGCTCAGGGGTGTTGCCGCCGGCGCAGAGTCCCGGATGGAACTATTTGGTATTCAGGGAAATCGTATAGGTTCCAATTCCATCACCGGCCCGGGAAGCTGTTCATTTTCAGTAGCTGATCTGCCGTCGGGCGTGTACATGTTACGGATCGTCAGCGGGAGTGAAGTGCAGACGAGGATGGTGGTGAAACAAAATTAATATATAAATCAATGACTTATCTTTAAATCCATACCCATGAAAAAAACTTTACAACATTTTACATCGTCAGCAACGCGGATCTCCATTATCCTGGTCATGCTGTTTGCAGGATTACTC
The DNA here is from genome assembly GCA_903926565.1 of uncultured Bacteroidales bacterium. Classification (GTDB taxonomy): domain Bacteria; phylum Bacteroidota; class Bacteroidia; order Bacteroidales; family FEN-979; genus CAIVAT01. The sequence continues at coordinate 15,935 of CAIYJU010000155.1, read as the reverse complement.
TTTTCAGGAATACCCGGAAAAGCGCAAATATATGAGCCGGAAGGGCTCAACATGCCCGGGGCATGGAACACGTGGATCAACCCACCCGCCAACAACCTGGTATTGGCCAGCAGCACGCAGGTTCCGGGCGGCCTTGTGACGAAAATCAACACGGGAACCCCCAGGTGGCAAACCACGATCAGTGTGGCTGCCACGGGAGGCAACCTGACCGGAGGCACTTACGAATGGCTGTTCACCAGTGGTTCATCCTCCAACTATTATCAGAATAAGTGGTCGGCGGTCACCATCATTATGAATACCCTCCAGCTTTACACCAAGGAGGGGGCAGCCAACAACAACATCACCCTGGCCGATGGGAAATGGTACACGATGAATTATGAGGATCTTGGCTATGTTGATACACGAGCCATCTTCATGGAAACAAGCGCTGCTCCGGTTGCCATCAACACTGTTTCGGTTCCTGCCGGCGTCATTGCAAACACCCCTGTTACGGTCAACGTCGGATTGTCCGCCGCAAAGTGCCCGGAAGAGAACTTCTTCCTCCGTTATTCCATCGATGCATGGGCTACTTCCGTGCTGGTGCCCGTTGTCATGGCAGGAACCTCCGGCTCGGCCCAGATCCCGGGTCAACCCGACGCAACAGTTGTTTCCTACTATGTATTCTCAACAACACTGGCGACAGTCACAGCTGACTATGACCTGGTGACCATGAGGCTGAACAACAACGAAAACCTTAACTACTCTTACACCGTTGGGTCAGCTCCGGCTGCCATCACCTTTGCCAACCTGCAATATCCTGACCAGGGGGGAATTGGTATCTACACCCCTTTCTGGGTATTCGGCCAGGACTATATTGCCGGACAAACCGGTATTCCTGGTCCGGCACAAGGCGTCCAGGCATGGGTAGGATACAGCTCCACAAACTCCAATCCTGCAACCTGGACAGATTGGGTTCCGGCTATCTACAACGCCCCCATGGGGAACAACGATGAATATAAGGCCGACATCGGCAGTGTTATTGGCACATATGGCAGATTTTACTATGCCACCCGGTTCAAACTGAATGCCGATCCTTATCTGTATGGTGGATATTCCCTTACAGGCGGAGGTTTCTGGGATGGTGTGACCAATGTGTCGGGAATCCTCGATGTATTTACCGGTGTTCCTGAGGGAGATGCTGCAAGAAAAATGGTTTACCCAAATCCGGCATTCGAAGTGTTGAACATTAATTTACAAGCCCCTGCCAAGGTGCATTTCATTAACAATATCGGAATTGTGATCCTTGAAAAATCTTTTGACAAAGGACTTCAGCAGGTTGATGTCTCAACATTCAAGCCAGGTGTTTATCATCTGCAGATCATAAATGGTAATCAGACAATTAATCAGACGATTATTAAACGATAGTTTTAACCTCATCCCCCAACCCCTTCTCCTGAAGGAGAAGGGGAGAGCCCTCTCCTTCAGGAGAGGGTTGGGTGAGGTGTATAAAAACTTTCCAATGAAAAACCGCACAATCCTTTCCGGCAATTCCGGCCGGTTTTTAAAATTTAACATGCTCAGGCTCTGTTTACTGCTAATCCTCCTAATTGCCGGAGCCTCTGCTTCTGTGACTGCCCAGATCTACGAACCCGACGGCCTGCGCATGCCCGGCGACTGGAACGCATGGGTCAACACCCCCGGGATGGGGGGCGCCTTCGACATGCAGAAAGTGCAGTCAGGTACAGCCCGCTGGCAGACGACTTTTCAATATACCGGGACATCAGGGGATCAGAATTTCAAATTCGTCAGCACCAGCTTTGCCGATCCATGGGGAAATCAGTGGGCAGGAAATACCGCCGTGACAATCAACGGCTTCTCGAATGTTACCTATGGAACACCCAGCGAACCAAACAACAAGGTGAGCATGGTGCAGAACAAATGGTATTCGGTGATTTTCGAGGACAAAGGCTATATGACCACCCGCGTGAACTTCATGCAGACATCCGCAGAGCCGGTCACCTTTGTTTCTGTCGAGCAGCAGCCGCTCATCGTGACCAGCTCTGACGCGGTAACGGTCACTGCACAGCTCTCTGCCACGCCATCACCGGAGGAGAAGTTTTATCTGCGGTATTCGACAGATAACTGGACAACATCGGTTACCTCGGCGCTCACGATCAACGGATTATCGGGATCGACCACCATTCCTGCGCAACCCAACGATACCACGGTAAAATATTACCTCTTCAGCACGGTGGTTCAGAATCCCACCCAGGACTGGGACCTGGTGACCCTGCGCTTCGACAACAACAACGGCCAGAACTACAGCTACCTGGTGGGTGAACAGTTCAACTGCGGCCAGGCAGTCAGCCTGGTAACCACCGATCCGGCATTCCCGCTCGAAACCCTTCCGGTGACAGTCTTTTTTAATGCCACCATGGGAAATGGCGGATTGTACAATTATGTTGGCGATATCTATGCCCATACCGGCGTCATCACCAACCTCAGCACCGGCAACTCCGACTGGAAATATGTGAAGACGACCTGGGGTCAGAATACCCCGGAAACAAAGCTGACGAAGATCAGCGACAACCTCTACAGCCTGCAGATCGCCAATATCCGGCAATACTACGGGGTTCCGGCTGCAGAGAAGATCCTGAAGATGGCCTTTGTATTCAGGGGCGGGGAGCCCGGCACCGGCGGAAATTATCCCGAGCAAAAAAATGCTGATGGCTCAGATATCCTCCTCCAGGTGTATGACCTGGCCCTCAACGTGAAGATCCTGAATCCATCCAGCCGCGACCCGCTTGCCAGTCCCAACCAGGTGCTCCCGGTTTGTGTGGAGGCCTTGCAAAACCAGACCATCAGCATCTATCTCGATCAGCAATTGCTTAAGACAGAAACCACCTCATCCCTCTCCTACCCGCTGGTGCTCCAGGGAATGGCCCCCGGAACCTACTGGGTCAAGGCTGTAGCTGCCGGTACCACCGGTCAGAAACGTGATTCGGTCAGCATATACCTGCGCGGACCGGTGGTGGTCCAGGAACTCCCGGCCGGCATGAAGAACGGCATCAACTATATTGACAACGCCACCGTTACGCTGGTGCTCAGCGACCCGGCCGGGCTCAAGAAATTCGCCTTTGCCATCGGCGAATTCAGCAACTGGCTGCCCAACGACCTCAATTACATGAAACGCACCCCCGACGGGAAAAAATACTGGATCACCCTTTCCGGTCTTACGGGTCAGAAGGAGTATGCCTACCAGTATTATATCGATGGCAAATTGAAGGTGGGAGATCCATACTGCGATAAAGTGCTCGATCCCTGGAACGACCGGTGGATCCCGAGATTCAACTACCCAAGTTTGAAGCCCTACCCGTTCGACAAAACCATCGGACCGGTCAGCGTTTTTCAGACCAACCAAACCCCTTATTCCTGGGAAGTACCGGCTTATACACCACCCGCGCTCAATGCAACGCAGCAGGACCTGATGGTGTATGAACTGCTCCTCCGGGATTTCAATGATTCGAGCAGCATTGTCATGGCAATGGACAAGCTGGATTACCTGAAAAACCTGGGTATCAACGCAGTCCAGCTGATGCCGGTACTCGAATTTGACGGAAACAACAGCTGGGGTTATGCGCCCAACTTCTTTTTTGCCACGGACAAGTTTTATGGCCGAAAGGCAGATTACAAAAAATTTATTGATGAGTGTCATAAGCGGGGAATGGCTGTGGTTTTAGACATTGTCACCAACCATTGCTTTGGACAGAACCCCTTCGCCATGATGTATTTCGATCCGCTCGCCGGAGTAGGGCAGCCGTCAGCCGCCAATCCCTGGCTGAATCCACAATCACCTCATCCGTTTAGTGTCGGATATGATTTCAACCACGAAAGTCCGCATACCCGGGAATTTTTCAAGCAGGTGCTCTCATACTGGCTGACGGAATACAAAGTGGATGGTTTCCGGTTTGACCTCTCCAAGGGCCTTACCCAGAAGTACTCCGGCAGCGACATGGGTGCCTGGAGTGCGTATGACCAGGGAAGGATCAACATTCTCACAGATTATTATAATCACATTAAATCTGTCAACACCAATGCATACGTGATCCTCGAGCACTTTGCCGACAACAGCGAGGAGACTGTGCTGGCCAACACCGGCATGCTCCTCTGGAGCGCCATGCACGACCGCTACAAGCAGGTGGGCATCGGATGGCAGAGTAATTCCGACATCTCATGGGCTTATCATGGCAACCGCGGATGGAACTACCCCAACCTGGTTGACTTCATGGAGAATCACGACCAGGAGCGGATCATGTTTGAGGCTTTGTCGAACGGAAATTCGGCAGGAACATACAACATTAAAGATACACTCACCGCGTTGCATCACCAGGAGATGACTTCAGCACTCTTCCTCGGAATACCGGGACCCAAGATGGTGTGGCAGTTTGGGGAGCTCGGATATGACTACAGCATCATGTTCAATGGCGGCAGGACTGCTGAAAAGCCCGTCAGATGGGACTATTTTAACCAGCCCGAACGGCAGAAGCTATACCACGTTTACAGCGGCATGGCCAAACTCAGGAAGAGCGACGCCTTCCGCATGGGTTCCTTCACCAGCGACCTCAGCGGACTGGGCAAGCGGATGTGGATCTCGCACAGCAGCATGAACGTGGTGATCGCGGCCAACATGGGCGTTACCGGGTTCGACATGGCACCGGGCTTTGCCAGTGCCGGCAAATGGTACGATTACTTCTCGGGAGAGGAGGTCACCATCACCGATCCGGCAGGTCATACCTTCAATTTCGGCCCGGGTGAATTCAGGGTGTTTACCAGCATCAAATTGCCCAAACCGTACCATGATGTCATGGTGACCGTCAAGGATTCTGTGACCAACGCCATCATCAGCACGGCCGAAGTTGCCCTGGAAGGTTCAGGCGTTCAGATTACTGATGCGCAGGGGAAGGCAGCCTTTATGGCAGTTCCGGGGGCTACCCTGGTCTCGGCCAAGAAGCTGAAGTACATAACCCGGACAAAAAGCCTTGACATTACCGGCAACACCGATGTGACCATCCTACTGCAACTCGATCCGCACTATGGAGTTGAGAGCCCGGAAGAGAGAACATCCGTCAGGCTCTTCCCGAATCCTGCCCGCACTTCAATGACCATTGAATCCTCACTTCTTTACCAGGTCACCATCTATGCACCCGATGGCAGGCCGGTACTCACCCATAACATGAAGCACACTACAGAGACCATCGGGCTCTCCCGACTGGCAAAGGGGGTGTATATTGTTCAGTTTTCGGGGAACGGGCCGGTATTTGGAAGGAAGGTGGTGGTGGAGTAGGCGGGCCTGGTAACTAAACGACCCTTCCCCTGCTCCCCTTTAAGGGGAGGCAGGGGAAGGGTCTTTGCCATACAGACTGAGGGCAAGGGGCCTTTTAGTTCAAAGTCGCATCAAACCACTGCTTGCAATATCTCCATCCGCGCCATGGAAACCTGAATAACCCCCGCCATCTCCAAAGCCAACCTTCAGATATCCTGCTGCCAAACACCATAACATCCACCTCACTCCCCGAACCCCCTGGCCTGACTCCCCGGCAACACTTCGTTCCTTATGACCAGGTATTTCGATGAAGTCCAAACTTCAACTTTAACCGAATTTTGGTAAATAAATTCCGGAAATAAAAGGTTCTTGTTGATTGTTATGGTGAAAAGGGTTATATTTGGAGGCGAAAAAAACAATTAACTGTATCGTTATGAAAAAGTCAATTTTCTTATTTTTTGTTTTAGCCAATACGTTGGTTTCTGTTGCCCAGACTACATTTTCATGGAGAAATGACCAAAATCCTACAAGTGGGCAGTGGAATGTTTCTACTTATTGGTGGAATGGCACTGGTGCTGCACTTCCTGGCGGTGCTGAGATTCTATTTCTAAATGGAAATGTAGGTACAACCATGACGAACGACTTACCTGCGCCTAACAGATATCGAATAATATTTGGAAGCGGTGGTGCTACACGTACAATTAATGGTACTATTGAAAATACATTTTATGATTATAGCAGTAATAAGCCAAAAATTGAAAATAATTCCAGTGTAAATCAAATAATTGCATTTCCAATTAAAATTGGTAATGCAAATGGATTGGAATTAAACCCAACTGATGGACATTTGACATTTAATGGAGCGTTAAGCAGACAGACATACACATTATGGGTTTACACAAATTCGGGAACTCCTAAAACCATATATGTAAACTCGTCTTTCAGTGGAAGTGGGGATATTTTTCTACTAAATGGATCTACAATGAATATTGGTTCAGGTGGTTCAATTGGAGGAGGAGTTTTTTATGTTGAAAATGGCACATTGACCTTTTCCACTGGCGGAGCATTCGGAACTATTACAGATATTAGGATTAGTTTATCCAAGACACTTAATTTAAATGATGTTAGCATTACTGCCAGATCTGTTGCTGAAAGAGCAACAGGTGATGGCGGAACAATAAGTCTGGGGACAGGGACTTTAACACTATCAGGCGGATGGGGAACCGGAACAACGATCTTTCAGAACTCTATTTCCGGAACAGGAAACCTTATAAAGCAAGGTACTGGCACTCTGGCTTTATATGGCACCCAATCATTCACAGGGAGCACAACCATTGAGGGGGAGGTTTTAGCTACTAGTGTTTCACTTTCATCTAATTTAATTACAGTTAAAAATTCAGCAACTTTCAGCGCAACGGACAATCTTACAGTAAACAGTATAACCTTCGAAAATGGTTCGACCCTGAATGTTGCATCCGGAAAAATGCTGACAATTAATGGGACCATGACTGTTTCAGGTGCAATAACCATTAATGGTGGCGGGACAATTGCATTTGGAGTCAGTGGAAAACTGGTTTATGCACAAACGGCAAACAACCTTAATTATACCGCAGGTATTGAATGGCCAGCAAGCAATGGTCCAACCGATGTCACAGTTGACCTTACAGGTACCGGCAGCCCAACAGTTACTATCCCATCCGGTAGAACAATCAATGGCACACTCACCCTAACTGCAGGCTTACTCGCAGGCACCCTTTCTTATGGCGCCAATGGAATCCTTAAATACAACGGAACCAGTTATACAGCAACCAGTAATGTTGAATTCCCCTCCTCCTCCGGGCCAAAAGATCTCAATGTTACGGTTGCCAACTCCGCGGGCATCAACCTCCACGCCACCCGTACCCTCTCCGGCACCCTCACAATTGCCGCATCCCAAAAACTAAACGTTCCCGCCGGGGTGGACCTTTCCGTTACCGGAACAACAACTACGAATGATGGCCTGGTGCTGAAATCACCTGCCAGCCTGGGTGCTTCCGGCTCATTCCTGCCTTCTGGTTCAGTTAGCGGCAACATCACGGCAGAACGCTATATCCCTGCCTATACGAATAGTGCTGATGGCTGGTACTTCCTCTCATCACCGGTGGCGGCGCAGTCAATCAATGGAAACTTTACCCCTGGAACTACGTATGATGTTTTCAGGTGGGACGAAACCGTTACCAGTCTCCCCTGGATCAATTCCAAAGGTAATAGTTTTACTACGTTTACCCCAGGCGAGGGTTACCTGGTATCTTATTTTACAGGCGATACCAAATCATTTACAGGTGCGCTCAATCAGTCATCCATCACCCTGTCCGACCAGTCTTATACAACTGCCAGTGCATGGCATGGCTGGCATCTGATCGGAAATCCATTCTCCTGTGCCATTCTGTGGAACAAAACCGGAGGAAGCTGGGGTTTGTCAAACGTTGAAGCAGTTGCCCAGATCATGAACTCAGGCGGCACCTACACCGCCCGTACGGCCAACCAACCCATCCCTGCGATGAATGGATTTATGGTGCATGTAACTGGTTCAACCAACTCTCTGACAATTCCTACGACAGCGCGTACCCATGATGCAACCGATTGGTTCAAAAATGGTGAAAATACACGGGAAAAACTGATGCTCACTGCCGCTTCAGCGGATAATTCAACCTATGTGGAAACCATCATTCAGTTTAACAAAAATGCAACCCCCGCCTTCGACATGGATTTTGACGGACACTTCATCTCCGGGGTCGAGACTGCACCTCAACTTTATACGAAAGTGGAAGAGGAGCAGCTGTGTGTTAATACACTGCCCCAGAATGATGAAACACGCACAATACCAATGGGATTTGTCAAAGGCAGCTCGCTCAATTACACGATGAACTGTTCGGGTATCGAGTCGTTCTATTCCAATGTTTCCATCGTACTGGAAGATCTGAAAGAGGCAAAGAGCCAGGATTTACGGCAGTCACCGGTTTACAGCTTCACCGCTGCCGATGGTGACAACGCAAATCGTTTCCTGCTGCATTTCGGCGGGGCCTTCGCGGTGAATGATCTGAATAATAAAGAAGCCATCCGGATCTATACAGCCAATAATAATTTGTATGTGTCTAACAGTGGCGGACCCCTTCAGGGCGATGTCTATGTTTACAATCTCATGGGCCAGCTCATGATGCAGCAGCAGCTCACGGATGGCAGTCTTACCAGGATCAGCCTGAATGCCCCCACCGGCTACTACCTCGTGAAAGTGGTTACGGGGGAGCAGGTGTTTACGTCCAAAGTTTTTATATCTAATCAATAAAAAATCCTACAGGAATCCCATTCAACAAACCATACCAGGTATGAAAAAGTCCGTTAAAACCACCCTGTTCACTTTGATTCTGCTCACCTGCATTGCATTTGCTCAAACCAGCTTCGCCCAGGCCCCTCCGCCTCCCCCGGCTGAGAAGGGTACAAACACAAACAAGGCTCCTGGTGGCGGTGCGCCCATCGATGCGGGTGTTTATGTTGTTCTTGCGCTGGCGGCGGGTTTTGGAGCGTGGAAGTTGTTCCGGAGGGCGGAGGTGATAAAAAGCTGATTGCCAGATTTCCCCACAGGGTGTATAGGTTTCTCCACGAGGTGTTCAGGTTTCTCCACGGGGTGTTCAGGCTTTTCCAGGTTGTTTCCAGTTGTGGTCCAGTTGTGGTCCAGTTAATGTCCATGTTATCTCCTGTGTCCTATACTGAAAAAACTATACAGGTAAGAAGGTTTGTACTGAATTGGCTATACATGTTTTTTTTATTGAACTGAAATGACTATACATGTTTTTTTATCGTACTAAATTAGCTATACAAAATTAATTTTCAAAACGGAAATAGCTTTACAATGCGTAAATTTGTTTCACCAGGTGAAGCGGACGGCAGCTCTGCTGAGGAGCAACTGCTGAAGGAATAGCCTGGTCCGATAGCGTAATGCAAGTGCCAGATCCTCTTTGAGCTGGCACTTTTTTCATGCATACGCATTCGGTTCGATGCCTTATAAAACCTAAACATGGAGCAAATCCGGTCGTTTAGCATACGTTTTGGGTTTCCATTTTTTTTTAAGAGGGCCGACCATTTCATGAGCTTGGTTGGGTGTGAGCATATTGCAACTCAGGTGAGGGCGGAGTTCATTATACGCCCTGATACTTCTGTCAATAGCAGCTATAGCGTCGGCTCTGGAAGAAAACCTTTTATCCAGTTCAAAGTCTCCCTTGAGTATCCCATTGACTCGTTCAGCAACCGGGTTTTCATAGGGATCCCCGTTTTCAGTCATACTAATGCCTATATCGGCTTCTTGCAAAAGGGTTACATAATCCAGACAACAATACTGGGTTCCTCTGTCAGAATGATGAATCAGCTTGTTCTCAGGCTTTTGTCTGTTGTTTAATGCCATTTTCAACGCCGTTATTGTCCCTTTTGCTTCAAGTGTCGGATGAAGGCAATGGCCCATGATTCGTTTGGAATAGTTATCAGTAATGATGTTCAAAAAATTGAAGTCATCCCCAACAACAATATATGTGATATCGGCAACCCATATTTTTTCCGCTTCTGAGACTTGAAGTTCTTTGATTAAATTTGGGTACTTCTTCATCCAATGGTTTGAATTGGTCGTCCTGGTATACCGCTTCTTTGGCCTGACTGTTAACCCATGATCTTGCAAGAGCGCATGTAACCGATCCCGGCCCATTTTTATATCGTTTGACTGCAACGGTTTTCTGAGCATCTGGTAGAGTTTTCCTGTCCCGATCCTGGGTATTTCCCTTCGGATCTCAGCCACCATTTCCAACACCAGTATGTGTTCATCGTCTCTTTGCTTTAAAAACCATAATCTGTCATAAAATGCATGTCGGGTTCTTCCAAACAGCATGCAAAGCCTTCCGACTCCGGTATTTGCACATGTTGCTTTCAACATTGTCACTGTTTGGAACCACATTTTTTTCGGATCGGAATATTAAACTCCTTTTCTGCAATGTCAATCATCGTTTCCAAGGCGATGATTTTTAGTTTAAGTTCCTCTAAATGTTGGGATTCCGTGCTGGATGGGTTGCACTCGTCGTTCTTTTTCATATTGTCTGTGGTTTTTACACTGACAATATCGTTGGAATATTTCTTTCTCCAGTAATAGAAAGTACTTTCATTGATTTTGTACTTCTTAAGGGCTTCCAAAATGGTCAAATTGCCTGTTTCTATTTCAGCAATAATCTGACGTTGCTGTATATTGGTCAAACGTAGCAATGGCCCAGTGATGGTTTCGCCCTTTCCATAAGTTCGGACCCATTTTTTAAGGGTTTGACCAGTGACCCCGTATTTCGTCATTGCATCCTTGACGCTGTCCTATACTGAAAAAACTATACAGGTAAGAAGGTTTGTACTGAATTGGCTATACATGTTTTTTTTATTGAACTGAAATGACTATACACTGCGTCCTATAGTATAGGTTGCCTGTCCGACGAATTGAAAGGAGATTGTATCTTCTGTCTGAAAAACGAGACAGGGGGCTTTTCTTGTTTTTAGGGGAAACAGTATTTTATCTGTAAATTTGCATAATATATCAACTGAACATGGCAACACCACGATCGAAAAAGAAAACTAATCTGGTACCTGAGGATAAACATGCTGTGGAATTGGCAGTAGAACCCAATAAACCCAAGAGTAATGGAAAAAAATCCTTCCGTGGAGATTACAGGCAGACAGCCATCTTAATAAAGATAGGGAAGGAGGGAGCGCTCAATGCCATCAGGGAGTCAAAGGCACTGGGATTGGAGATTACTTATATGGAAAAGGGGGTGCTTGTCAAGGAAGATGCAAATGGGGTGAAAGTGAGAATTTCAGGGCCCCCAGCCAAAAGAAAAAAAGCACAGGGAAAGGGAAGCCATATTCCGAAAGGTACAATCTTACATGTCCGATAAAACTCGGTTCCGGGTATTTGCCGGGCCAAACGGTTCGGGTAAAACGACTTTGTTCAAAGCATTTACAAAGCGCTACGCTCCTGGATATTGTATTAATGCTGATGAATACGAACAGCAATTGACCAAAGGTGGGCTGATTGACCTTACAACTATTGGGCTCAAGGCAACCCAGGCAGATCTGGATATTTTTATGTTAACAACTGAGGCAAAATCTTTGGTTGAAAAAGCAAAATCAGAGGGTGGTTCCATTGATATCGAGATTCGAGAAAATTTTATCGTAGATCGCACAAAGCAGTCTCATAGTTATGAGGCATCTTATGCCGCTGCTTTCGTCCGGTCATTGCTGTTCCAGAATAACCGCTCATTTTCTATTGAGACCGTGATGAGCCACGAATCCAAACTAGAGGCAATTCGGTTTGCGAATACATTGGGATACCGTACTTATCTCTATTTCGTCTGTACTGAGAATCCTGATATTAATATAGGCAGGGTTGCAAATAGAGTTGTCAAAGGAGGGCATCCTGTTGAGGATAGCCGAGTCAGGGACAGATTCAGCAGGACACTAAAGTTATTGATTCCGGCAATTGGAATTGCATACAGGGCCTATATTTTTGATAATTCCGGAAAGCAACAAATTAAATTGGTGGCGGAAGTATTTGAGGGCAATCTGAAAACCAAAGTGGGTTCATTACCCCAGTGGTTCCGGGATTATTTATTGCCACATTACACACTATAGATTTCCTTAATTCCCGGTGACATAATTTGGTTGTTGCTGAAAAACACCAAAGCATTGCAATTGGCGTTTTCAGGCTTCTCATACCAAGGGCTTCACCCTTGGTTAGGGATATTGGGCCACTTCGCGGCCAGTACGCTTAATTATTTCAACCTTTCATCCACTGGTATGATTGCGCTCAACCAAATTAAATTTTCTTTCCCTGTAAGGTCGAAATTAAGGGAGTATATCTTTGATTGGACGATTGACGATTGCAGATTGAATTGCTTGATTGACGATTGACGATTGAGCAGCACTAATCGTAAATCGGTTAATCGTAAATTTATTCGTAAATCGTAAATCCTCCAATCGTAAATCTAATTGTCCTTCAAACACCTCACCGGGAACGCATTCGACCGCAACGATTCGTAGAGGGAGACCGACTCATCCTTGTTGTTCATGCCATGGCTGATGACCCTGAACGGATCGGAAGACACCGGAGTGGAGGTCCAGAAGAGGGTGGCCGACAGGTCCTTGTAGGCCCAGGTGTCGTTCTGGTAGAGGACGCCGCCCATGAGGGCATTGAATCCGCTGAGTGCGGGAGTTTGCAGGTAGAGCGAGGCCCTTCCTACCCCACCGTAAACATTGAAGAGGTCCATCCATTCAGACTCCACGGGCACATGCCAGCCCGGGGGACAGATTCCCTGCGACCCCGGCGTGTTGTCGTAACTCATGAGCTCATCCCACTGGTAGAGTCCGCCAAGTGCAGGCTGACCGCCGGCCCCGTTGCAGTTGACCGGATCGTTGTTGTAGCAATACTTTTCGACGATGCAGTTATCCGACTGAACCTGTGATGACTGTATCCGGGTCCCGTAATTCATGTTCTCCGCCAGCCAGCACTGGGTTCCGTTCGCCGTGACAATGGAAACCGTGGGATAACTCTTGTTGTTGTCGCGGATGTCGAGCCAGTTGCCGGCGCCGCAGGTAAAGTTTGCCGGTGCAGGATTGTTCTGGATATGGCCAACCGCCGTCACGCTGCATCCCGCTGCATTCGTATAGGTATAGTTAACCGGCACAGAGCCAAGCGGCGCCACCTGGGGATCGAACATATAAACACCCGGTAAAGGGTTGGTGACGTAGGTCCCCGGCAGATCGCAAGAGTACGTGCCACCCAGTGGCAATCCTCCCTTCAGTCTGAATGGCTTGGCTTCCTGGGATGTGATAATATTGTAACAAGGTGTGAAGGTGACAATCGGTACCGGATCGAGAATAACCGTTTCCGTTTTCAACTCACCAACACAACCGGCACCGGAGGTCTCCTGCACAGTTAAGGTATAGGAACTTCCGGGAGTATAGGGCGAGCTCCATATCACGGTAATCTCATTTGCCGTTGTCATCTGTGTAACCCCATTAACCGTCCAATTGTAGCTGGAGCCAGGGGTTCCGCCAGTCTGGCCATCAACCCAATACTGTTTTGTCGAACCAAAACACGCATGGGACTGGCCAGCCGCCCTCAGAGCGCCGAAAAGCACCATCAGCAATACCACAAGCAGGGACAAGGCTTGCCTGGTCTTTGCGGATGTGCGATGTATGTTGGTTACCGTTTTCAAGTTACATTTTTTATTTTTTGGTTGTTGAAGCGACTTTCGTAGCCTTTTTAATCTGCTTTTCTTTCAGTTCTTTTCCTTTTTCTGTCAACCTGTATTTTTGTTGCTTGCTTTTTGGTTTATCGGGTATTGTCATTTCAATAAACCCTTGTTTAAGTGACGGGTATATATACATTTTCCGAACATGCTCCCTATCAGACAATCCCAGTAACTCCTGTATTTCATCTCTTGAAAGTGAATTTTGCATTTGCAGAACAAGCCTATGAACTCGCACAGTATCATGCGGGGTATCATGCGGGGTATCATGAGGGGTGTCATGTGGGGTATCATGCGGGGTGTCTTCCACAGAAACCACTTCGGTATCCCCCATTACCACATCCAACCCTGTGCGTGTAAACCCATAAACTGTTTCAAATGACAACTTTAACTCAGGATATTCCTGCAATTCATTCTGCATCCTGAAAAATCCGGTGCCGAATTTTTCGATGTCACCGCGCAAGTAGAAAGCTTCTGCCAGAAGCTTGTTCCGGTGCATGGCCACATATTCCCCGCGAAGCAGCACTTCGGGTGTAAGTTCTCCCATGAGTGTGCCGGGATTGACAAACCTGATATGGTCGTCGAACACCTTGAACTCATGCCGCTGCGATTCCGCCTTTCTATATAATTCTTCCATCATCATCACGCCCGCCTTATATTTTGCATTTTGATATTTGACTCTGCATTTTGCATTTTGCATTATTTTCATTTTTTCAATCTTGTCAATCGTAAATCGTCCAATCGTAAATCCTCTTCAAGGCATCCCGGCAACATCCCCAAAAACCCCACACACCGGTCATCATCGAGTTCATAATAGTTCACTCCCAGATCAAGATTATCATAATATTTCTGCCTGTTTTTCATATAGTATTCCTCTGATGGCAGCTTCCAGAACTGATTTCCCAGTTTTTGTGCGATAAACCATTTTTCAATCAACCGTGCCGCCCTGCCATTTCCATCCATGAACGGATGAATCTGAACAAACTTCAGGTGGATCATGGAGGCGAAATAAAAGACCTCCGCCTCAGTCAGATCGCCGGCAAGCAACGATTCAATCCCGGAGAACATCAGCTTCATCTCCCTGCCTACAAACTCCGGCTCCACTGCCAGGTATGAAAGCCCTGATTTCCCGAAAACCCCTACCTGTTCCGTGCGATATTTACCGCGCTTACTTTTGATCAGGAGTGTTTCCGACAAAATCCGGTGACAACTTAGCAAAGCAACCTCAGTTAGGTCACTGTTTTGCGCCAGTTTATATGCCTTCACCAGGTTTTCGATCTCTTCAATCTCCTTTCCCGCTTTAAACTTCTTGCCATTCAAGGCATGGTTCATATATGAATTCAAATCAATGCTGTTTCCTTCAATGTTCGACGAATAGACCGCCGACGCTGCCGTAAGAAAATCAAATCCTCCCCGTTCATCCGAGAAATCAAAGTTGCCGGTCAGTCCCGCAATCCGGTTCCCGACCATGTCAGTGTATTGATTGAAATATTTTCTATCGGTTATTAGCATTCCTTATTTTAACTTTTGAATTTGCATTTTACATTTTGCATTTTTCATCTCCCCCTCACCTCCCAATACCCTCCAAAATCCGCCCCAATCCTAACCAATATTTTCTTCAACTTAAGCTGATTTATATGTTTTTGAATTGCTGATTCACTGATTTTCAACGTACTTGATATTTCTTTTCTTGTTATCTGATTATTTTTCCTGATCAGATCCAGGACAGCCTTCTGCGTGTCTGACTTAAGGAACACCTCCTCTGTCTGACCACCTCTCTGACCACCTCTCTGACCACCTCTCTGACCACCTCCAGATTGACTCAGATCACTTGCACGCACTTCAGTTTTTGATGTTTTAATCACCCCAACGTCATCCTGAATCTTTTTTAAAACCGGCACAAGTGGTTCACTAACTATTGCGGCATCACGCAATCCTCCGGACAATCCTGAAAAGATCTTCACCCTGAATCCGGTCGAAAGCAGTTGAAATTCAGGCTGAGGAAGACCATATACATGAAAAGTTTCCAGTACACGCCTGATTCCCGAACCGTATTTCTCAATCAAGCCACCCGCTTTAAAAACCTCTGCAATAAGTTTATTTCGTGGTTGCGATACATAGTCGTTGGAAAGCAAATGCGGAAGGTCTATTTCGGGTGGTGTCGCACCGGGATTGTAGAACTCAATATGATCGTCATAGACTTTCAAAACAGAATCATAGGACGCTGTATAATCTCTGTGTAATACCATGTTAATGACCAGTTCACGAACCGCTTCCAACGGATAATCCCAGCGCTCTTCATTTTCCAGCTGACCGTTAAAGAT
>CAIYJU010000154.1 GCA_903926565.1 uncultured Bacteroidales bacterium | reverse complement strand
GAAGAAAATATGAAGTTTCTTGCTGAAAACATGAGAATTCGAGAATTCGTAAAAACCAATGTATTCATGTCTTTTTTCATGCAAAGTAACATCAAGAGTACGCCAAACTATGGCGTGGTGTACGAAAGTGACTAATCAATAATATAATTGTTAAATTCTCTTCTTATTGAACCGAATGAAATATTTCCATCTTTCACTTAAAACTAATGTTGACATCAAACTCTGCGGTTCTCTGCGACTTCTTTGCGGCTCTCTGCGTAATAAAAAAATGTGTGTAAAGAGTAGCTCCTGAAGGAGAGGGGGTTGGGGGGTGAGGTGACTTCAAACCGGGAGGTATGGTATTCGCAACCAGAAATAATGTTAGGTTTTGACGAAATAATGTTATACTTTCACACTTTTATAACGGGAAGAGCATTTTTTAACCACCTATTTCGATAAGCACGTTAGATTCTGTCAGTCAATCACTTAATTTTTTTGACATGAACACACATGCTGCGATCATAAATACCTTTATCGGGAGTTTGTTATTTTTGGGGATGTTGCTGCTACCCGGGACGGGATTGGCACAGACCGCCACTGATGGTGATTACCGGACAGCATCCACCGGTGCTTTAAACTGGGATGGTGCTTCAACCTGGCAAGTTAGAATCAGTTCATCCTGGACAGCCACCGCAACGGCTCCAACTTCAACTACAAATATTTACATACAGGAAGGGAGCACAGTCACCGTTAATATAGCAACGGCAGACTGTAAGGATCTTCACCTAAACCAGACCTCTGGAGTCGTTACAATCGGGGCAAATACTTTGCAGGTTAGTGGGAAAATAAGAGGCTATACAGGAACTGCCGTGTTTTCCACCGGCGCTGATGGAACCTTTTATTCAGGACAAGCAAGTGCATCTTCCCCTGCTACTACTGAAATTACTTCAAGTACCGGTGTGTTGAAATTTATCGGTAATACCAGGAATATTACGGCAACCAGCGAATGGGGTGCCGGAAATACTTACTCAGTTGCTGTGGAATTTGCTTTGACAAGTGGGCAGACTGGAACGCTAAACACAAGTATTAAAGGCAAGTCTATTCTTTTCAGCTCAGGAACTATTGATTTGTTAACAAACCGATTGGCTGCAGACGACAATGTTGTTGGTGGAGGTACTGTAACCATTAACTCCGGAGCAACTTTAAAATCTGGTGCAACTGGAATAAGTAGTCAGAACCAGGTAATTTCAAGACTTGGTAGTGGGAGTACACGATGTTCTTCCGTAACTCTCCAGAGTGGTGGAACCATTAGACTTACCGGTGCCACACCTTGTATTGATGCAACAAGCGTGACACTTAGTGGGTCGGTAATTTATGAAAAATCCGGTAATCAAACATTTTTACAGAGGTCACCCATTGATGCAAATGCAACAAATATTCCTACCTATACAAATGTCACATTATCTGGTTCCGGTGATAAAACCACCACAGTCGCAACAACCGTTAGTGGAAATACAACTATTGATGCAGGATGCACTTTAGCCGCAGTAAATGCTTTCACAGCAAATGGTCCGGTAGCGATCAATGGATCATTCCAGGTTAACAACGATGGGGCAACCGGGAGTGGCACATGGACATATGGTTCAGCCGGAACCCTGGTACTTAATACCACTAGTTTGCATTATCCGATAAGTGATGCAAGTGTTTTTTGGCCGGCATCCAATGGACCGGTAAATGTAACCGTGCAGGGAGCCAATGGAATTTCAATGAATGCTGCCAGAACGGTATCCGGCACTTTTAAAACTTCTGTTGCAGTAATTAGCGCCACTAATTTAACATTAAATGGTATCCTACAGATAAATTCAGGAGGAAATTTTAGTGGCTCCCCTACTTATGGAAGCTCGTCTACCTTGAAATATAATATTGGTGGAGGTACTTCAAGAGGAAGTGAATGGACCACTGCCACAAGTGGCGGCGGGTATCCGAATAATGTGCAGTTATCTCTTGCTGGAACTGTAATTAACATGGGTGCAACATCAGCCCAATGCGCCGGCAACTTCACTGTGGATGGTTCTGCTATTTTAAATACTCCAACTGACGGTCTGACTGTCGTGGGTGATGTAACATGCTCTGGCACGATCGATTTGGGAGGTAATCTCAGTTTAGCCGGTAACTGGAATAAAACATCCGGGGGCACCTTTACCCCCAATAAAAAACGTGTAACCTTCAATGGTTCAGCCAGCCAGACCATCACTTCTTCGGGAGGTGAAACATTTAAGTTACTTGAAATCAATAATTCAGCAGGTGTTTCATTGATCAATGCTGTTACTGCAGATAGTACCCTTACCCTCACAAACGGTGCCTTCTCCATTGGCAACAACACACTTACTCTGAACGATGCCATCTCCGCAACAAGTGGCACATTGACGGGAACAACGAATTCCGACATCATCTTTGGCGGCTCAGGCGCCAATACAACACTGCCGGCTGTTTCGGGAGGTTTGCGCAATCTAACAATCAACAGGGCCAACGGCATTACAGTCGGTGGCGCAGTTACCATCAGAGGAACCCTTACCTTGCAAAATGGCACACTGACAGATGGAGGCACCAACCTGACTTACAGCAATGGTAACCTTAAGTACGACGGCACCTCTTACACCACCACAACCACCGCCGAATTCCCCTCCACCAGCGGCCCTGCCAGCCTGAATGTAAACAACGCCGACGCTGGCGGTCTCAGTTTGCATGCAAACCGGACCCTGACAGGGTCTCTCACCATCGCCTCCGCAAAAAAACTGAATGTTCCGGCGGGAGTGCAACTTTCGGTAACCGGTGCCACCGCCACGAACGGTGGCCTGGTGCTGCAATCGCCCGCATCACAGGGTGAATCGGGTTCATTCCTTCCAACAGGCGCGGTTACCGGAAGCGTGACCGTGGAGCGCTTTATCCCGGCCTATACCTCCGGGGCAGATGGCTGGCATCTTCTCTCCTCCCCGGTCGCCTCACAGGCCATTGCACCCAATTTCACCCCGGCTGCCAATGATGATGACCTCTTCAGGTTTAACGAAGCCGCTACCGATAACCTGCCGTGGATCAACTACAAAGGGTTGACGTTTTCAACATTTACCCCAGGCGAAGGCTACCTTGCCGCCTATAAAACTGCCGCCAGTCCGAAATCATTTGCCGGTACGCTTAACCAGTCAAATATTGCCTTTACGAATCTTACCCATACTGATGCAAACGCCTGGCACGGATGGCATCTGCTCGGAAATCCCTTCTCCTGCGCCATCCTTTGGAACAAAACCGGGGGAAGCTGGGGCTTATTGAATGTTGAAGCAGTGGCACAGGTCATGAACTCCGGGGGAACCTATACCGCGCGGAATGCCAACGATCCGATCCCGGCCATGAACGGCTTCATGGTGCATGTTGCGTCGGGAACCAACACGATAACAATTCCCCTCGCTGCCCGGGCCCACAGTACGACCGACTGGTATAAAAATGCCGGAAATGATATGGAGAAGCTTATGCTTACTGTTTCCTCTACCGATAATACCACCTATGTTGAAACCATGGTGGTAATCAATCCTGAGTCAACCCCCGGATTCGACATGGAATACGATGGTCATTTCCTGGCCGGGATTGAGGCCGCACCTCAGCTATATTCACAGGTTGGGGATGAAAAACTCTGCGTGAACACGTTACCGCTGAATGACGAAACCCGAATCGTCTCTCTTGGATTTATCAAAGGTTCTTCGGACAGTTATACCATGAATTGTACGGGAATTGCATCGATCAATCCTTCGGTCTCCATCGTACTTGAAGACACCAGGACAGGTAAAACACAGGATTTACGCATCTCCCCGGCGTATCATTTCAATGCCGCCGGGAGTGACAATGCCAGTCGTTTCCTGCTGCATTTCGGCAGGGCTTTCTCAGTGAATGATCAGGCTCAAAACAACACATTCCATATTTATACAGTAAATAACGCCCTCTATGTGACCAATATTGGAGGCATGGCGCAAAAAGGCAATGTGTTTGTTTACAACATGACGGGGCAGCAGGTTGCAACGAAGGAATTATCCGGCACCTCAGAAACCAGCCTTACGGTAAACCTTGCTACCGGCTACTACATGGTAAAAGCAGTAACCAGCGACCATGTTTATTCAGCCAAAGTCTTCATTAAAAAGTGATTATAAAATATATTTGCTTCAGGAAACAATCCAACCCTTTTCATACTAACTTCGCGCTTCAACATTCGTTGTTCAATATTCAATATTCACTTTAACAATTTCCTATTGAACACCCTCAAGCGCGTTCCCCGCCGTCACAGGCCTGCCATCCAGGGGCCCCTCTCCTCCCGTGCCCTGTTTGAACTGAGTCTCCTTTCCACTTTTTACTTTGTCATTGCCGCGTTGTTGCTGCAGTTGCTGATGAATTCCTGTACGGCCCTCCTGTTGAAGGTGTATGGCATCACCTTTCAATACAGCCTGTTCGCCATCGACTTCCTGTCCGATACCAGTTTAATCCCGGGTGTGGCAGGCGTGGTCACCGCCGGGACAATAAAATGGTCAGAGGATCAGATCTATCTGATTTATGCTACAGGCCCGGTATTACTTTCTGCAGCAGGATTCCTGTTGCTGCTCCTGTTGAAAAAGCTCAAAAACGCGCACTGGAAAGTCAAACTTGCCCTTACCTGGATGGCCTTTCTGATGGTAAACACACTCGCCTGCAGCGTCGTGGCAGGTGTATTCTTTTACGACGGTTTCGGGGTGGCGCTGCACTGGATCGCTTCAAGTTCAGTGGCGCGAATGTTGATGGCACTGCTTGCCCTGGTAATCCTGGTGTTTTTCAGCCGGTTCTGGCAACGGATGTTCCTGAAGGCATCTTATACCACGGCCTTTTTTGATATACGCCAGCACCAGATGACTTATATTAAAAATGTATTTCTCAAACCATGGATTTATGGGCTGCTGATCCTCCTGGTTTTCAACTGGCCCTTCAGCAACCTTTACTGGCGTACCTTTTTGCTGAGTTTCGGCTTCATGTCGATCGCACTGCTGGATCGCAGCATGCAGATGCACCGGCAACCGCACATCCGGAAGCACCGAAAAAGGATATTCAGGTCCTGGCACCAGCCGGTCTATTTCACTCTGGTACTTGTGTTGATCTGGGTGCTTGATAACTTCGTCATCAATTTCTAATGGATTTTCCTATTTTTGTATAATCGTAAATGTTTTACCTGGTAATATCATCCTATTGACACAATCGCCATCATATTTTTGTTCGGCATCAGCATGCCAGGAAATCATACAGCAGGGATGGTAGATCAAAAAATCAGTATTTTACAGGCTCCTTTTTCCATCGATACGATATCGAAATGGACCGGATTCCTTCACCACCATCCACATGGAAATTTTTTCCAGTCTTCCGATTTTTTGCTGTCTTTCCATCAGTGCAAAAATTACAAACCCATCGTCCTTTTTTCTGAAAACCCGGAGGGGACGTTAACAGGGGTACTCATAGCCCTCATCATCAACGAACGGATATATGGCATCCCTTTTCAGCGCATCCTGATCCAGGGAGGGCCTGTTGTTGCGACAGACCTTCCGGAAAGAGCAGATGTCATGCGGGGATTGCTGAAATCGCTCAGAGACCAGATTTCACGAAACATCGTATTTGTTGAGATACGCAACCTTCATCTGTGGGACAAAGAAGCTGCCATCTTCAAAGAATCCGGATTCGAATGGCATGACCATCTGAACGACATCCTCCCCATCAATTCAAAGGAGCGGTACCTTGCCGAAATTAAACCTGCCAGGCAACGCCAGATCCGCAGGGGGATTGAGAATGGTGCGATCATCCGTGCAGCTGCCTCAATCGCTGAAGTGGAGAGTTTTTACAGGCTTCTTAAGGACCTTTATCAGAAAAAGGTACGAAAACCATTGCCCCCGCTCACTTTTTTTATAAATTTTTACCGGAAAATACAGCTGGAAAAGAAAGGTGTGGTGCTGGTTGTGGTTTACAAAGATGAGGTGATCGGCGGGATGGTTTGTCCGTTTTCAGGAAACCATACGGTACACGAGTGGTATATCTGCAGCCTGCAGAACCGTCTGAAACACCTCTATCCGGGCGTGCTGGCAACATGGGCCGGCATCGACTTTGCCTTTGACAACAATTTCAGCAGCTTTGATTTCATGGGCATCGGCAGCCCGCAGAAACCTTACGGAGTGAGAAATTTCAAAACCCAGTTTGGTGGTGAAGTGGTCAATTTCGGACGCTGGCAACTCATCAACAACAAATTCCGCTACAACCTTGGCCTGCTCGGTTACAAACTCCTCAAATTCTGGTCAAAATCATGACGGCTGACCGCATGTCCGCCTGCTAAAGGAACTTAGCAATCTCAGCGGCATGCTCCATCTCCTCCTCAATAATCTGCTGTACGAGCTTTTTTGAGTCGCTGCGGGTATATTTCAGAAGTTCGGTGTAGAAGGCAACGCTGTCGTTTTCAAATTTAAAGGCCGCTTCCAGTCCTTCTTTCGGACTCTTAAGAACCGATGCGAGCGCTTTCCCGGAGTCGGGTTTCCCAAAAATATGTGATTCGGCCAGGTGGTTGATGTAGTCTGAAGCATCCTGTGCTCCGAAATCAAAGCTCTCGGCATCAAACTTCTCCGCCAGTTTCTGAAAAATCGAAATATGTAAAATCTCTTTCTCAGCAAGGTCGTAAAACAGGCCCTTGATGTCGTTGTTTTCAGGAATCATCTCCGCGGCTGCGGTATAAAATTCGTTGCCGTTCTCTTCGATCCTTACGGCGATTTCCACGATTTCTTGTCCGGAATAGTACATGATGTTTGATTTTAAGGCACAAACTTACGGAATATTATTGTTATTTTTGTAACGATATTTCCCTCATTTTCCACCAAAAACCCGATTCATGAAAAACACCCTACTCACATGCATTCTGTTCTTTGCAGGATTGCTTGCCTTTTCACAGGCAGTTCAACGAAACATGGTCATACTTGAAATTGGCACAGGTACCGGCTGCCAGTATTGCCCGGGATCTGCCATGGGGGCCGAAGACCTCCTCGCCAACGGTGCAAATGTTGCTGTAATCGAATATCACAGTTACAATACAGGCGACCCGTTCAATACGCCTGAAGCAGCCGCCCGAACTACCTATTACGGCATCACCGGGTACCCGACTGCCTATTTTGACGGAACGGTAAATTATGTCGGAGGCAGCACCACGTTGAGCATGTATTCTTCATACCTCCCGCTTTACACCCAGCAATATGCTGTACTTTCGCCGCTAACCATCGACATTGCAGGGTATAATACCGGAAACAACTATACAATCACCCTCACCATTACGAAAGTGGCAGCCATCACGGCCACCAATATTAAGGCACATCTTGTACTTACCGAATCGAATATTGCCTATTCATGGTATGGACAACCCGAGATCAACAGCACCGAGCGGCTGATGGTGCCGGGTGCCACAGGAACAGATATCAGTTTTGCTTCAGGAAATACGGTTACCCTTAATCTCACCTTTACAAAGGATCCGGGATGGGTTACCAACAATTGCGAACTCGTTGCTTTTGTGCAGGATCCGGCAAGCAAGACGATCTACAATGGTGCCAAGAAAGCCCTGAATGCACTGGCACTGCCGCTTCCCACCAATTTTTCCGGCACGCCGACCAGCGGATGTTCACCCATGACGGTGAACTATACCGACCTGTCAACCGGTGCCACCAGCTGGAACTGGACTTTTCCCGGCGGAACCCCTGCCACTTCAACAGTTCAGAATCCCGTGGTTGTTTATAATACAGCAGGCACTTATGATGTAACCCTGAATGCCTTTAACGTAGGAGGAAACCAGGCAGGTTCCATGTCAAAACCCGCCTACATCAGCGTGAACAGCGCACCGGTTGCCCCGGGAATCCCTCAGGGTATCAGTGGCTTATGTGTAAATCCACCGGATCAGACCTACAGCATCAACTCTGTGCCGAATACCACAGGATACACATGGGAACTGCTGCCCGCCTCCGCAGGTGTTTTAACTGCCAGTGGCACAAGCTGCATGATTAACTTTGACAACACATTCACCGGCATCGCCCAGCTGAAGGCAAGGTGCTTCAATGCCTGTGGAAACAGTCCATGGACACCGTACCTGAACATTACCATCAGCACCGAACCAGGCCAGGCAGCCACTCCCACAGGGCCGACATCCCTTTGCATGAACTCAGGCAACAGCACCTATACCACCACAGGCGCCGCCAATGCCAGTACTTACCAATGGGATCTTTTCCCACCCGAGGCGGGCGCCCTTTATCCGAGCGGAACCTCCCTGAGCATTGCCTGGAGCAGCACCTTCACAGGCGTGTCGACACTTAAAGTGAAAGGGATTAACAACAGCTGCGAGGGAACATGGTCTTCTCCACTCACTATCAATGTATTGGCCGGACCCACCGCATTTAATGTGACCGGCGGCGGGGCGTATTGCGCAGTTGGCGGCACAGGCGTGGCAATCGGGCTGAGCGGATCACAAACAGCGACGAGCTACAAGCTTTACCTTAACAACGTTGCCACTGCAAACACAGTTACCGGAACAGGTGGTGCCATCACCTTCGGCAACCAGATGACTGCCGGGAATTATACCGTTGTGGCTTCAACGACTTCAGGCAACTGTACCAACAACATGACCGGAACGGCAATCGTATCAGTTGATCCTTCTGTTCCTGCAATTCCCGGTGCACCGGTCGGGCCTGCAAATGTTTATTCAGGCGCAACGCCAACATCCGATTATTCAACTGCAGGAGGTAATTATGCAACAACTTACAGCTGGGAAGTTTCTCCTGCCGATGCAGGTGCGATGAGCGGCACCACCACGACAGGCACTGCAACCTGGAATCCATTGTTCACCGGAACAGCGAGTGTAAAGGTAAAGAGCGTAAACACCTGTGGTTCAAGTTCATTTTCAACAACATTCACAGTGGCTGTTGCCGCAGGTGGTGTTGGGATGCATGAAAGCACCCTGACAGGGTTGATCACCCTCTTCCCGAATCCTGCCAAAGGCAGTGTGACGATCATTCCTGCCCGTGAGATGCAAGCCAGCATACTTGTATGCAACTCGCTTGGATCAGAAGTGATCACCCTCTCCGACCTTCACCTGAACGGGAACTATACCATGGATTTATCAGGTCTGAAACCAGGAATCTACTTCATCCGGGTAACCAGCCAGGATATGCGCCAGACGCTGAAACTGATGGTGCAGTAGCTTTTTTCAGTCAGATTCATCAACGCCCGGGGAATTCTCCGGGCGTTTTTATTTGGTATCTTTGCACCCCACCCCGTCAGGGTCCACCACCCCGTCAGGGTCCACCACCCCGTCAGGGTCCATCACCCCGTCAGGGTTAAATAAGCAACATGGATAAAAAAACACTCGAAAAATATAGTTCCGCATTCACCCTCAGCGACATGGAGATATTCATCTTCCCCGAATTGCTCTATGCCCTGGTACTGGCAAACATCATGTCTCCCGAAATATGGAAATGGAGGGACGACCCATGGTTTACAGGGATAAAAAAAATGGGACCGCTCAAAAAGATCCACCGCGTGAAACAATATGTGATGGAACATTACAACTTCAACCTCGACCTCGAAACCTGGGGACTCACCGATAAGCAAACTGAGATCAGCCGCTTCAGCGAATTTGTTGACATCGACATGCTTTCAAGATCAAATGCGCTCTTTGGATATGAAGGCGACAAGTACTATTTTGATATGGATATCCGCCGTCATTTCGGGCTGGATAAGTTCGATTCAGACATTATCCCTTACTGGAAAACAGAGACGGTGGAAGCGATGAATGCATTCCGCTTCAAACCCAATCATGAATCCGGTGCAGGAGAGTGTGTGTCGCTCGCCTGTTTATATGCCGCCGCCCTCTTCATCGTTGCCGAAGTGCCCCTCGAAAAAATATTCCTGATGGGAACACCGCTCCATTCTCAGAATTTTGTGATGGTCGATGAAGGCGTACTCACCAACAACCGCCGCATCGTCACCAAATCAATGTGGTACAATGGCACTGAACTGTCAGCCCTTGCACGGCGTGCATTGGAGCATGAACAGGTTACCTATATCGCACACAATACCGGCTGGATTCACGCGATGTATCCCGAAGCCACCATCGATCGCGCTGCATTCGGGGTTTTCAGGGAGAAACTATCGAAATTCCTCGAAACACAAATTGATTTCGAGATGTTTATGAATTTCCTGCGTGATTACAGCCGCCACCAGAAACTCTTCCAGCTCTGCTTTCCCTGCCAGGGTTCAAGCCGTTATATCCAGCTTGAAAAGGCGTTCGGATACGAGCATGGCAGCAAGAACCGGCTTGGCGATAAAACCGGACGGAAGCTCTATTGTGAAATGGACGAAGAGGATCTTTACCTGCAGCCCATCGATCACCGGTTCAGGATATACAATGAGGATGAACTCTTCAACCTGAGGCCTTACCCGGCTTTCATCGACATGCTGAAACAAAATTTTCCCGGCCTGGAGAATCATCCGCTGTTTTTCACCGACCTGAAAAAATTTGTCCATACGGTGCCCCTGCTGCCGTCGGCCAATAAGGAATTCACAGCTTCCCACCCGATCATCCTCTCTCCCGATCAAACCAGAGAGGAGATAATACACCATCTCCACTCCGTTCGAAATTCAATATTCAATATTCGAAATTCGAAATTCGAAAGCCCCCGGACTGAGAACCTGATCGCCGACCTCGCCTTCTACGCCGGCCGGTTTATGGATTCCTGCGACTGGAAACCGTTTTTCAAGGCCGCCTTTGAACGCAACCCCGTTTCAATCGTGAAATTCCATGAAATTGATTTGCAAGCCGTTTATGAACAACTTCAGTCCTGGCCAGCCGACTCCATTTACGAAGGCAACCGGCTCGCACTTCCCGATGAGGTGGTCAATTTCCAGCGTGGCGACGGACTTGAAAAAGCCATCACCCTGATGAATATCGCCAGGTCGCGCCACGTTAAGGTCGCATTGAAACAAATCCATCAGGTCATTGAAGTAGAGGCAGGTACGGATAAATTCAAATTTGTTTCAGAAAAACGGTGTGCAGTGCCGCCCTTTGAGGCGAAGTAATTTCACTGACAGGATTCGGCGACCAGCTGAAACAATTTTCGCGAATATTTCATATCTTTGAAGAAACAATCAAGGTATGAAAAACACTATTTTATCCTGGTTTCTTTTACTTGCATTTTCGCCCCTGCTGATTTCAGCGCAAACAACTCCTGCAACCCCGGGCGGTGAAGCTGTTAAAAGCACCGACAGTTCAGCCAATTGCGGAATCCTTAATTACGCCGGCCAGGCATATCATACGGTTATCATTGGCAGCCAGTGCTGGATGACCGAAAACCTGAATATCGGGAAGTGGATCAACGCCGCCCAGTTGCAGAAGATCAGCGACAGCGGGGCCATTGAAAAGTATTGCTTCGGCAACGATTTTGTACAGTGCGATTACTGGGGAGGCCTTTACCAGTGGGGTGAAATGATGAGATTCATGAAGGAATCAGGAGCACAGGGAATATGTCCTTATGGTTGGCATGTGCCCGCAAGCAAGGACTGGAAAACGCTGATCAAATTCCTCGGCACCGAAGATGATGCCGGAGGGAAATTGAAATCAACCCTTCAATGGGACAGGCCGAATGTAGGAGCGACCAACTCCAGCGGATTCTCTGCCTACCCAGGTGGCGCTTATGACTATTTTGCAAGCAAATGGTACGATTTGAATAGTCAGGGCTACTACTGGACTTCTGAGATGATTTCGGAGACAACTGCTGTAGGCGTTAATCTCACATTCCGCACCGGCGGGATTAATACGTACGAAGAGTTTCAGGCCAACGCCCTTTCCGTCCGTTGCGTTAAAAATTAATGTTCACCATGAGCAGGAAGCAGCAAATGGACTACAGCATGGAAATGTTTTATTGTTGGCATTAAGGTAAAACACCAGCCACTTGAAAACCAGAATTCTCATCTTCATCCTCGTACCTTTTCTCATCTGTCTTTCCAGGCAGGGCAGTTATGCACAATTATCGGTGATCCCCGGATCAAATATTGGCATGACCCCACTCGAATTTATTCAAAATTATCTCGTCGGAACCGGAATTGCGGTGTTGCCGGGAGCTACATTCAATGGCTCGACACTCCCCCTGAACAGCGCGCTCAGACCCGCTCTTACCCTCGACCAGATCGGATCTTTTACGACAACCGGGGGTGCGGCCCTGGCATTGGGTCTCGATGGTGGCGTAATTCTTTCATCCGGGAAGGTGCAGGATGCAACTGCCGGGTCTCTCGTTTCAACTCAAACGGGAGGTGGTAGTGACCCGGATCTTTTTATCCTTTCAAACGTTGAAATTTTTGATAAATCGGTGCTGGAATTTAATTTTATCCCTGAAACAGATTTTCTGCAATTTCGTTATGTCTTTTCATCGGCTGAATTTGATACGTATTGTGAAGGGTCTTATAACGACGCTTTCGGTCTGTTTTTAAGCGGACCGGGCATCTCCGGCGGCCAGGGATTTCAAAATGACGCTGAAAATATTGCCATCCTGCCAGATGAATCCAGCTTCGTCAACATCCACAACATTTGCATTGCCGACAACGGAAATACCGGTAATGGCAAGTACTCCTGGTGGAATCTCCCCCCCGGTATTTTCTTTTCACACCATCGTTTTACCTATGTTTACACTGCCAGCTATTCGGTAGAATGCGGACAAACCTATCACATGAAATTCGCCATTGGTGATGCCGGTGACAACAGCTGGGATTCAGATGTGTTCCTGGAACAAAATAGTTTTTCAAGTAACAACTTCACACCAAACATTGATTTCACCAACCCGGGAACAGGCGACTTGCTGATTCCGGGGTGCAGCAACATCAACCTTTCCTATCAAATTCCCCAGCCAAAAAACACAGATCTGATCATCAATCTGGTGATAGATCCCTCAGGAACCGCTACACAGTCAGATATTCTTCCCAATCCATTTCCAACCCAGGTGGTTATCCCGGCACACCAGGTTCAATCTGCCATCATCCCCATTGAAGCGATTCCTTTAGCCACACCCGGACCAGATAAAACGTTGGTTATAAAGGCATCCGTTACAACCTGTGCCATCCTCCATACTGTAACAAATCCATTTACAATCAAATACAACGATGTCCTTACAGCAAACGCTCCTCCGGCCGTTTCATGTTCAGGAACAGCCTCCACCCTGACCGCCATGGTAGCCGGCGGACAGCCTTTTCTACCTGCCAGTGCGTATCATTACATTTGGAGTACCGGGGCAACCTCTTCTGCCATTTCAGTCAACCCTCCCCCGGGGCACAACGTATATACTGTTTCCGTCACCGATGCCTGCAGCCAGACTATTTCTGTTCCAACGTGGGTTGATGTTGGAACGACTCCCGGAAATGCAGGCGACATCAGCGGACCATCGACGTTATGTACACCCGCAAACGGTAAGATCTTCTCTGTTCCCCAGATACCAGGGGCAGATGATTATTTCTGGACACTCCCTCCGGGAGCAACCATCGTATCCGGGTTAAATACCAGGACCATCACGGTCAATTTCAATACCAGCGCAAGTTCAGGCAACATCTCCGTTAAGGGCCATAGCACCTATTGCGGAGAGGGAAATGAGTCAACGCTCCTGCTGACCATTAACCCATCTCCTGAACCTGCCGGAACCATCACCGGGCCTGAAATGGTGTGCCAGGGACCATCGGCCATAACATATAAAATTGAGCCCCTTGCATATACCGGAATATATGACTGGTCGGTTCCACCAGGCGTTACAGTGATTTCCGGTTCCGGAACAAACGAGATCACCTGCCTGTTTACATCAAATGCCGTTTCAGGAGACTTTACTGTTCGCGGGTACAATGCTGATTGTGGCTATGGATTGCCTTCGTCCCTGACAGTAACAATAAAACCAATCCCTGCGGATGCCGGAACGATTGTAAGTGCAAATGGATCAGAAGTTTGCCAGAATCAAAGTGGAGTGCTTTATACCATTGCACCCGTTCCAAACGCATCGGGTTACCTGTGGTCATATTCAGGCACCGGAATTACAAGCATCACAAATGGTCCAAACATGATCATTGATTTCTCTGCAACGGCAACATCCGGTATTCTTACGGTTAAAGCCCATAACGATTGTGGCGATGGATTGCAATCACCGCCATTCAGCATCCTTGTCAAGCCAAAGCCAGCAGTCAGTTTCAGCGTTTGCAACTCCATTGTAACCACCAAAAATGGCCGGCCCATCAGTTTAAAGGGAGGATTCCCGGCAGGTACCGGCGGTGTATACAGCGGCACAGGTGTCAGCCTGGCTGGCCCGGGAAAATACATTTTCGATCCCGGGAACCCGGTGGTAGTTGGTGGCGGACCCAACAATGCGATAGATTATCAGGTTACGTACCGCTTCACAAATTCCCAGGGTTGTTTCGATGACAACTCAATTACCATCTCGGTTTATGGCTCCAATGCCAATGATCCCTGTACCGGAACAATGAGAGATCACCGTGATGGGACTTCCTATCCGGTTTTTTTTGCCGGAGCCGGAGTCAATGCAAGGTGCTGGATGGCAGCCAACCTGAATTATGGGATGTTTACTGATCAAAACCTGACTCAGACCGACAACTGTACTATCCAAAAATATTGTACAGGGAACCTTGAAGCAAATTGTACATCGTCGGGAGGGCATTATCAATGGGGAGAGATCATGGAGTACGAGGAGAGCGGAATGTTCCAGGACATCTGTCCTGCAGGGTGGCATATCCCGTCATCACTGGAATGGAACGGACTGATCGATGCAGTTTCCAACAGGAACTTTGGAGATGGAATTGCTGGTGATTTTCTCCTCTACACCACTGGATTCCATGCCCTGACAAACGGACTCTATTATATGAACAACACCTGGGCCTTCAATTCTGATTTTCCGACAGCCACCATGTTCTGGACCTCCACACCAGCAGGTATTAAATCGGTCTCCCGCGGACTTAATATGATGAACCCATCTGTCTCATACTATGAAAGTGCAAAGGTCAATGCCTTCCCGGTGAGATGCATTAAAAACTAATTTGACATGAGCGCAAAGCAACTATTGGTTTTCCTGTTCCTCCTTCTGTCAACGCCATATCTAAAATCCCAGGCCTACCACCCGCTCGTTGATGACGGAAAAAAGTGGAGTACCATCCACCAGGAATCCATCATGAATCCGCCAACTTCAGATTATATTAAATTTGAAGGAGATACCCTCATAGCTCCATATACCTATAAACATGCCTGGCAATACCTGGATGCAGCTATGACCCAAAAGTACCTGGAAGGGTTTATCCGGGAAGATATCGGGCAACAAAGGGTCTTTTTCCGCTTTTCAGATATCGCAGCAGAATTCCTCCTTTATGATTTTAATGCCATGCCCGGGGATACCCTGTCGCTTCATTTCAACCCTTACCCTTACCTTCTTGATTCAATTGGCACCTATGTATTACTCACCGGTGAACAGCGCAGGTCACTCTATCTTCATTCTGCCGTTTATACTTTCTGCACTGAAACGTGGGTTGAAGGGATCGGCAGCATCACCAAAGGTGTTCTGAACAGTGGCACGTGCGGCTACGTCGGCGATGACCCGAAAATGCTTTGTGCCTGGGAAAACGATTCATTGAAGTACCACCACCCGGGATATTCTACCTGTTTTACCATAACCGGAATGGACGAGGTTCATCAGAAAAAGCAGCAAATAGCAGTGTCTCCGAATCCTGCATCAGACGAAGTGACCATCCGGCTTGCGGATGACCTGGCCGGGCCCGTTCATATGGAGCTCCTTGAATTTTCAGGAAGGATCATATTCAGCCAGGATCTTGTTACCCGCAAAACCACCGTTGATCTGAAAAAACACCGCATCCATCCCGGGATATACCTCATTCGTCTCTTTTCAGGAACTGAAATCCTTACCACCGGCAAGTTGGCAATTTTGTGATCACGGGGTTTTTTGTACTTTTGCCATTCAATAATTTAACGGATGGCAACAAACGACGATCTCTTCAAAAAAATCATTTCCCATGCCAAGGAATACGGCTTTGTATTCCCTTCAAGCGAAATCTACGACGGACTCAGCGCAGTTTATGATTACGGCCCTTTTGGCGTGGAACTCAAAAACAACATCAAGGAGTACTGGTGGAAATGGATGACCCAGCTTCACGAAAACATTGTCGGACTGGATTGTGCAATCTTCATGCATCCGACGGTGTGGAAGGCCTCCGGGCACGTTGATGCATTCAGCGACCCGATGATCGACAACCGTGATTCAAAGAAGCGCTACCGTGCAGATGTGCTCGTGGAAGATCATCTTCAGAAGATCGAGGATAAAATCGTGAAGGAGGTAGAAAAAGCCCGTGGTCGGTTTGGCGAAACTTTCGACGAAAAGATGTACCGCGAAACCAACCCGCGTGTCAAAGAATACCAGGACAAGATCGATGCCATCAAAACACGCTTTTATGCCTCCCTTGGGAAGGATGATCTCGCCGATATCAAGCTGCTGATCGAAGAGGCGGGTATCATCTGCCCCGTCAGCGGAACTAAGAACTGGACAGATGTCCGCCAGTTCAACCTGATGTTCTCGACCCAGATGGGCTCCGTGAATGATGACACATCGGTTGTTTACCTCCGTCCAGAGACCGCCCAGGGTATCTTTGTCAACTTCCTGAATGTTCAGAAATCGGCCAGGATGAAGATCCCCTTTGGCATTGCACAGATCGGGAAGGCCTTCCGCAATGAGATCGTTGCCAGGCAGTTCCTCTTCCGGATGCGTGAATTCGAGCAGATGGAGATGCAATACTTCGTAAAACCCGGGGAAGAACTGAAATGGTATGAATTCTGGAAGGAAGAACGCATGAAATGGCATCTCTCCCTGGGAATTCCTGCTTCCAAATACCGCTATCACAACCACGAAAAACTGGCTCATTACGCCAATGCCGCAGCCGACATTGAATTTGAATTCCCCATCGGTTTCAAGGAGCTGGAAGGCATTCACAGCCGTACCGATTTCGACCTGAGCGCCCATCAGCAACATTCGGGTAAAAAACTCCAGTATTTCGATACGGAAACCAATGAAAGCTATGTGCCGTATGTCGTGGAAACCTCCATCGGCCTCGACCGTACTTTCCTGGCCATCCTGAGCCATGCCTACCGTGAAGAGAAACTTGAGGATGGCAGCGAACGCGTTGTTCTCGGGATCCCGGCAAAACTTGCCCCCATCAAACTGGCTGTATTGCCCCTGACCAAAAAAGACGGTTTGCCTGAAAAAGCACGCGAGATCATGGACGTAGCCAAGAACAATTTCCGCTGCTACTATGAGGAAAAAGATACGATCGGACGTCGTTACCGCAGGATGGATGCACTCGGAACCCCTTACTGCATCACCATCGACCACCAGACGCTTGAGGACAATACCGTAACCATCCGCGATCGCGACACGATGTTGCAGGAGCGCATCCCAATCGATGTTATTTTAAAAATTGTGAAGGCTAAACTGTAATTTTGTTCTATTGTGCCTTCCGACTGTGCCCTACTGTGCCTACTGTGGTGAAGAAACATTTTTTACCACAATACGCACAATAGAACACAATTGAATGGCACATTAGGATAAGGTTTTTTAAGAGAATCCGATGAAGAAGGGATATAAAGTACTCCAAATTATTCTGATCTTCTTTGGCGCGGTCTTTTTGGTTATGGTTACCCTTTCTTTCACTACCGCCCCTTTTTGGATATGGTATCACCTGGGTGTTAAATCATCTCGGATAAATCGTCCGCCCGATATAATCGTTGTGATGGGCGGCGGCGGGATGCCCAGTGAATCCGGACTGATGCGCTGCTACTATGCTGCGAAAGTGGCCAATCACTTCAACCGGGCAAAGGTGATCATTGCGTTGCCAGGAGACACCGCCGACTCCGAAAGTTCCGTCATTGGCATGAAAAAGGAGCTTGTTTTGCGCGGCATCGAACCCCAACGCATCTTCTTCGAAAATTCCGGCACAAATACCCGTAGCCAGGCGCTGAATATCTTTCAAAAATATTCTGAATTCACTGCATCACCAGCTATTCTTCTCATCTCCTCCCCCGAACACCTTCACCGCGCCGTTCTCTCCTTCCGTAAGGCTGGCTTTCTCCGTGTGGATGGTGTGGCAGCATGGGAACGGGCAATTGAATCAGACATTAACTTTAGCGGCCGGCTGCTGGGAGGAAGGCGCATGATCCCGGATATCGGTGAAAACCTGGCGTTACGGTATGAGTTCTGGACCCAGATGAACTATGAACTCATCATCCTTCGGGAATGGTTCGCGCTTGGTTACTATCAGTTGAAGGGATGGATCTGAAAAGTTCATTTTAACACGATTGTCACTATGAAGCTATTCCCCGGTATTATCATTTTCTTTATTTTTATTTTATGGTCGTGCACGGTTTCCGGTCAGAACGCTCCCATCCGT
Organism: uncultured Bacteroidales bacterium; assembly: GCA_903926565.1. Classification (GTDB taxonomy): domain Bacteria; phylum Bacteroidota; class Bacteroidia; order Bacteroidales; family FEN-979; genus CAIVAT01. The sequence continues at coordinate 8,008 of CAIYJU010000154.1, read as the reverse complement.
CATGCTGAAGGTTTATGGGAAGAGCACATCCCGTTTGACAGCCTGATCCTAAACACCACCCTCACTGTAGTTCCCTTTTCTTCTTCAAATTGCGGATATTGCCTGATCGACGGCTATTTCACGGAAATGAATTACATAACAGCAAATGAACGGAATGGAGGAACGGGATTGCATCAATGCCTCTTTAATCCTCAAATCGATATTTTTGCATTTCAAAAACATTTTGGGTGGCATACCCCAATCCTCACCTGGCCTCCCGACCTGTACAGGTATCATGAGGATGGATTCCCGACTGTGCTTGCCTTCAGGAATGGGAAACAGGTATTGAGGAATTTTTACAATTACGATAAATTTGACACCCTGAAATCTCTTCTTCAGATGCCGGATACCAAAATGACCCCTACCGGTAACCTTCATCTCGCCACCCGGTTTATCTATGAGAATTCCCGGCTTAATGCCATTGTTGTTATACCCGCAGGAACCATACCAGATGCACGGTTGCGGCGGAATGGCATCAAATGGAACGCCTATATTGTAAAACCCATGGACAGCCTGACCCCCGGTGATCTGAACAGGCACCTCATGCTAAAAGGCAACTTCCCAATTGCTGAATTACAAAAGTTCTTTTCCGGAAGGAATATCCCGGTAAAATTTGAAAACGGCATGGTGGAATTCGGAGAGTATGGTTTCCCTTTTGATTCGGTTGGCATGCAGGCGTGCTTTCCCAATCCTTTTTATCCTGAAAAATTCATGGTTATCGATTTGACCAATGGAAATAAATTAACGGAGGAGGTTAATTATCTTGACTTTGTTGTCTATCACGGGCAAGACAGCAACTCATTTAAAAAGATCTTTTATGGGCATTTTGACAAAAGTGATCCCCATAAATGGAAAACTGACACGGAGCGCACATTCAGTGAGATTTCACTACACTCATACTGCATCAGGCAATGTGATATTCCACGTAAAAAAATCTTTCCCATTACATTGGGGGATGATGTGAAAATTGAATGTTCCGGTAAGAAATCTCCTTGCGGCACACTTTTTACTTTGGGAAATAAAAATTGCCGGTTTCCGGCCATAACTGCCGGGTTGTCCGGCGGACCGGCGGTTGTTTGGGAGGAGGACGGAAACATTCTGCTTTGCAGGATAAGTGATAAAGGTAACGACATTAAAGTTGTTGAAGGTACTGCTGCAGATGCATATAGCCCTGTGGTTGCAGCAGAAGGCAACCGGACCTGGGTTTTCTGGCTTGGTAAAAAAGATGGTTATTATCGCGTTTACGGTCGTTTTCTCGAGGAAAACAGGTGGTCTGATGAAATCCTCATTTCGCGCAAGGAGGCCTTCGATGCGGTAAGCCTTGCAACCGCCTCGGATGGTGAGGAAATTACGGTGGCGTGGTCGGAATGGAGAGCCAACCAACGTTTTCTTCGCACCATTGCGATCCATCAGGGCGTTTTAGCAGAAGAAAAGGGAGTGTTTGTGGCACCTCCTCAGTACATCGATGATTATTACAATGCCTGGTATGCCTCCCTGTCGTACATCGGAAAAGGGAATCTTTGGGGAGCCTGGAACCAGCACTATCCGGGAACCTTGTGCGTTGTTGCCGGAAATTTGACCGGACCTGCCCTCCCCGTTACCGCGCAGGCCAAAAACATGGATGATTGGGAGATCGGAGGATATCCTGACATCTTCAGCGACAGAACAGGAAACCTCTATACAGTCTGGCAATCAAACGGATGGGATGTTTACTGGGATAGCATTCCCCAGCATATCAGGATATCCGGGTACAACTCTGGATTGAAAAAATGGCTTCCAGGGGTTGACCTGCCATTGGCAGCAACAACGCTTAATGAAACACCAAAGGCTGTTTGTGGAACTGATGGAACTTTTTATGTGGTCTGGAGCGGCCGTGCAAATGGTGAAACATCAGAATGGGGGATTTGGCTGACTAAGAAAAAGGATGGTGAATGGACTCAGCCGATAAAAATCTCACCTGACGGTCTTCATACAAGGCATCCTGACATTGTGATTCAGCAGGATGACGGTTCAGTCTGGATTTCATGGCATTCAGGATCGGGAGATTCAATGAAAGTCCAGCTTCTGAAACTGGAGTGACCTTGCAATTGTTATTTCTTATTGAAAAAATTCATCGTCCGCTCTGTACCGATCAGCACGAAGCTCTTGATCAGTTCTACCGTGATCTCAATTCTGGGGATAAGAATTTTCGTCTCTTCAGTGCTCCACCTGCCCAGGACATAATCGACCTGGTATCCTTTTGCAAAATCGCTGCCGATACCAATTCGCAGCCTGGAATATTCTGTTGTTTCTATTGTTTCATTGATGCTGATGAGTCCGTTATGACCGCCATCGCTCCCTTTCGACTTGAGCCTCAGTACACCAAGGGGCAAAGCAAGATCATCCACAATCACAAGGATATTTTCTTTTGGGATATCTTCCTTTTGCATCCAATACCTGACAGCTTTTCCACTGAGGTTCATGTAGGTGGATGGTTTGATCACGACCAGCGTTCTGCCTTTGATCGACATACGGGCTACTGACGCAAGCCTTCCAACCTCAAAAGCCGATTTAAAATTCACCGCCAGCGCATCTGCTACGGAAAAACCTATATTATGACGCGTATCAGCATAATCATCACCAATATTCCCAAGACCAACAATTAAATACTTCATAGCAAAATGCAAAATGCAAAGTCAAAAAGAAAGGCGTAAAGTTACCCACCCTACACCTTCCTTCAAAAAATATATGTTAAATCTGCTATTTCTTGGCAGCGGGAGCAGCAGCTGCAGGAGCGGCACCTTCAGCACCGGGAACCTCTTCAACAACGGTACGTGCTGTACGGATGCCAAGGATAACACTGGTTGGGGGATCGAGGAAAGTGACGTTTTCAAGGACCATGTTGGAAACCTTTACGGAGTCGGCAATTTCAAGTCCGTCGATCGACACCGTGATTTCATCAGGAAGGTGTTGTACCAGCGCCTTGACAAGGAGTTTACGCATTTTTTTAACAAGTTTACCTCCACGGAGAACACCAGGGGCAACACCGATAACTTTAATAGGAATGCCAATGGTAACTGGCTTTTCAGGAATAATTTCCATGAAGTCGACATGCAGCATGCGGTCGGTGACCGGATGATACTGTACATCCTGAACAATGGTATTGTGCTTATGTCCGCCAATTGTTAATTCAAAAATGTGAGCTACAGGAGTGTGCATCATTTTCATCAGCACTTTTTCCTCTGCCACAAAGTGGACCTGTTCTTTTCCGCCGTACATGACGCAAGGTACGTTAAACTCCCTGCGGTGTTTTTTAGCATCTTTTTTCCCTACGTTCTCGCGAAGAGAACCGCTCAATGATACTGTTTTCATCGTTGATTAATTTATAAGTGAATAGTACAACTATTTACGAATGATCGTAAATCCCATTTGGGGGTGCAAAGATAGTAAAATCCTTTAGAACTTAAACAAAGAGGAGATCGATTCTCTCTTTTTCAGACGGCGTATGACTTCAGCGAAAAGGTCGGCTGTGCTGAGAACCTTGATTTTCGGACTTTCGACGGTTACCGGGATGGTATCGGTTACAATCACTTCAAGGAGGGCTGAATTTTCAATATTCTCGCGTGCATTGCCCGACAGCAGCGGATGTGTGACCATTGCACGGACAGAGTTGGCACCCTGTTCCATGATGATTTCGGCGGCTTTGCAGAGTGTTCCGCCGGTATCCACAATATCGTCGAGCAGCACGACATCCTTCCCTTTTACATCACCAACCAGTCGCATTTTTGCAACCTCATTGGGTTTCGACCTGTGTTTATAACAGATCACGAAATTGGTATGGAAATATTTTGCATAAGAGCCTGCCCGGCGGGTTCCTCCGGTATCGGGCGATGCGAAGATCAGATCGGGCTGGTGCAGTGTTTTCAGGTATGGAATAAACACAGAAGATGCATAGAGGTGATCAACGGGGACATCGAAAAACCCCTGGATCTGGTCGGCATGAAGGTCGAGGGCAATGATCCGGTTCACCCCGGCGGCAGAAAGCAGGTTTGCCACAAGTTTGGCAGCAATGGAAACGCGGGGTTTGTCTTTGCGGTCCTGCCGGGCATATCCGAAATACGGGATCACGGCGACAATGGTCTTTGCAGAGGCGCGGCGGGCTGCATCGATGAGCATCAGCAGTTCAAACAGGTTTTCGGTCGGAGCATGTGTTGATTGGATCAGGAACACATCAGTGCCACGGATATTTTCCTCAAAGGATGGCTGAAATTCACCATCTGCAAACCTGATCACGGATGATTTGCCCAGTTCTGCACCATAACTTTGTGCAATTTTCTCTCCCAGGTTGGCCGTCGCCGAACCTGAAAAGATGTTGATCTTTGCTGCCATGTGGAGGGGAGGATTACTTTCCGCAAAGATAAACCATAAAAAACCCTGAAGCAACAAAAGTAAAAGTTGGCTGCTTAAAAAAAAGTGGTAAATTTGCTGCCCCAACCTCAACTCCCAACCCCTCCCCCGAGGGGATGGGTAACTGCCCGGATGGCGGAATAGGTAGACGCGTTGGTCTCAAAAACCAATGAATGCAAGTTCGTGCCGGTTCGATTCCGGCTCCGGGTACAAGTTGTGCATAGTAAAAGGTTATAAATCAGTTAAATGACTGGTTGTTTCTGAGGCCTACGCACGAAATTACGAACGAAAAATGCGAAAGAAGCAGGTTTTTACTTGCTTCTTTTTGCTTTTAAATGTGCACAATTTGTACATTTTGCCAATCAATTAAAAGGTTAAATCCCCCTTTTTGGAATGTCAAGGGTACTGGCCTTCAGCCTAACTAATCACAAAATTAAGGATCAATTTTATGACGGTCACCTTTTTCTTTAAAAGGATGAATTCTTTAATTCATTTAGAACTGAGGTAAATCAGGAAGGATGAAAATTTCGTTCTGAAGGATACCTTTTCGTAAGTGTTATTTAAAAAGCGTGACCACATCCTTCACATACTTTTCTGATTCGAGTGAATCAAGTATGAATTTCGCCACACCTTTTCTGCTGATGCTGCCACCTGTCGGCTTACCAACAACAGCAGTATATTCGTCATTGTCTTTGTCATTGAGCATGACAGGTCGGACGATGGTCCAGTCCAACGCAGATTGTTTTAAAATTTGTTCCTGGCGATCATGATCTTCATAAGCCTTCCAAATATTGCTGTAATGAATCAGCCACCGTACCACCAGAAACATGTGGTTCCAGGAATCACCAACCCCTGATGCACTTATGGTAATAATTCGCTTAACGTGGTTCTTTTCCATCGCTGGTATCAGAGCCTTTACTGAATCCGAAATCAGAGTTAATGGCGACACTACCTTGGCAAATGGATTGTCCGAGGTTCTATTGATATTCAAAGAAACAACAACAGCCTCCATTCCCTGAAGTGCTTTGGTCAATAGTTGTTCGTCTGTCGGCAAACCTTCGATGTAATTGACCTTCGGTAAGATTGCATCCTTCTTGTTGCGAATAATTGCCGTGACCTGGTGGTTGTTTGCCGTGGCAAGTTTGGCAAACAGTTTGCCAGTTCTGCCAGTTGCTCCTAAAACTAAGATTTTCATTTGGTTTGATTTATCGGTTTGCACTTCATGTATGCCTTTGTCTCGGAAATAATCTCCCAACAACCAGAATTATTGACTTTCTCTTTGGCTAGGGCTCTTTGTTGGTGTCCATCTTCAAGGATTAATATCCCATCTGGCTTGGTGATCCTACACAGTTCAGTCAAGAAAGCCTTGGTATCCTTAACCATATGGAACATATCCAGTGCATAAATCAAATCAGCCGTCTGAGGTGGAATATTGACCGTTTTTCCATCAGTCAGGACAGGATGAACGTTGTTCAGGTTATACTTTTGTGCAACATTGGCGGCAGCCTCAATTGCAAGTTGGTGAATGTCCACAGCATAAACAGTTCCTTTATCACCAACCAGTTCCGAGGCTTGTTTGAGATACCTGCCAGTGCCACAACCCCAATCGACAACAGTTTGTCCATTTTGGATGCCGAAAGCATCGAGTCTCCTATTCGGAGATTTCAATAAATCAGCACCATTGAACATAAATGCCATCATTCTGAATGCCCAGTTCGGCATTCTGTCCATTTCGTTGCCACACATTACTTTTTTCATTTTTAACGGAAGTTGGTTATCAAAGTTAATCTATACGCTGGTAAAAACAAAAGCCACCCTTTCAGAGCGGCTTCAATTCGTAATACAAGTTGTGTTTTGAGTTCATATCCCGTCTGAAAAATCAGCAACAGAGGGCGTAACAGGAGCAAAAACACTGACATTCGTAGTTTCATCATCTGAAGCAAAATCGGCTTCAATGGGAGTGACTGGTGCCAGCGTGGTGATATCAATAGTCGTTTCTGAGATTGCGTCTGAAAAATCTGCCTCAATCGGAGAAACTGGTGCAAGTATGAAAGCAGTTGCAGTTGCATCATTCACTTCTTCAAATGTTGCTTCGGCAGGAGTAGCGGGTGCTAATACGGTGAATGTTGATGAGGTTATATTGTTATTCACTGCGGCTCCGTCATTACTGGCGAAAAGAACGTTCATTGAGAGGGCGAAGATTGCTGCTAAGATTGTAATTGTTGCTTTCATTTTTATGTGTTGTTTATCGTTTGATGAAGCAAAGATATATCGGCTTGAGGGAGTGAGATAGTGATGTTCGGTTGAACGGGGATAGCACCCGATGAATTGGGGATGGAAATCGGTGAAACTTTGGCGGGGGATTGATGGGTTGAAGCCAACCTAAGGCAGAAACAGGTTGAAGTTAAAAAGACATGTTGCTATATATCTGCACGTTATAAAATAGCAGAGGTCTGTTTTACTGTTTTCTACAGAGGGGGCATTAGATTTCAATAGTCAGAGGGGGTAATATTCCTGGAAAAAAATTCCAAAAAAAATTTCGAATCCAGGGGGTATGGTGATTTCCAAAAATCCGCCATCGACAAACATATGGTCCATCAGCGGCCGCTCCTCCAACCCACCATGGAATATAGGCTGGCCGTCCAAAAATCAGGCCTCACCTCTTTTGCGTTTGAACCCAAATCGGAATATTGGTACATGAATCACTCTGCAACTTTTTCGACAGCCTCCATAATTTTCTAAAAGGGGTGTTTTCATTCTGAAACCCGATGTACAAACCATTTTTGGCTTATAACACGATCAGATTAAATGTATGATTTCCACATCCCTGTTCACCGCCTGAAAATACTCGGCCATTAATCTCCTATGACATTGATCAGGTAGATGTTCACTGCATAACAAGCAGGCTTCGTGCAACTGTTCGATGTCGGTTCTTTGAGCAACGTTCCTGCTATTGAGTAGTCTTAAAAATTCGATTTCATATTCCTGCCAAGATGTCGTTTTATCCCGATACCTTGACAGCAAATCTTTTGTCGGAGCAAAGTCAATATTATGCTCGTATCCAATATTGCCAATCTCTTTGACAAAAAATGGCAGGTCTGAACCTTTAGCCCAGCCTGCCAATTGAGATCTATTGTTTAATCGGATGTCAATTATCCTTTTCACTCCCGCATTTTTAAGAAGGCTAAAGAATTTCTCGGCAGATTTATCCGTGAATCCAATCGTAAAAAGTTTTATCATTATATTCTATTTGTGTTAGTTACCTTAGTTAAGTATTTTTACTTCTTTCTATCTGGTATCATAATTTTTCTTTAATTTTTTAAGTTTTAATTTTCTTATGTAAGGTTCAAATAGTTTAACCTTTCCTAATTTTTCAAAAAGTTCTGAATAACTTTTAAAGGAATTAACTTCAGCCCAATTAATTCTGCTATCAATAGAAGTTTGAAACGTTATATTGAATATTTCATCTTTGTTATACTGTACAAAAACATAATAACAAATATTTTCAATGCTTAATGTATAAGTATAATTCCTTACTTTAATTCCTCCAGCATAACTAAAGCCGCTATAATTTTTATCAAAG
>CAIYJU010000153.1 GCA_903926565.1 uncultured Bacteroidales bacterium | reverse complement strand
TACGGCTACCCCGCCCGCTGCGTTCGAGACTGAGCGGACCGCTATAAAGCAAAATTGGGTTGACCCTGAACGATCACCTTAGCCGGGATGAAGTATTATTATAGTGTCTGTCTTGAAGTGTCAATTTAATAGCTATAAACCGACCGTCCAAAACTGATTGAGTTTTTTGGTGTGATTGCATTATTGATTGTGTTTGAGTTCTTTAATTTGCTGCTGCATCCTTTTCTGGAAAAAACAACACACCATACCCCTGTGTTCATGCTGCTGGCGCTGGTTTGTATTGCCTCATTGCTGGTGCCGATGCATCATAAGCTTGAAAAATGGGCAACACGTAAACTTGTCGAAAAGAACAAACTTTCTCCATCCTTTGAAAGGCACTATATCATTGAAAATCATTTTTGATCATTGTTTTAGCACCTTATTTTGGTTTTTTTATGCATGCATGTAGGGGGAACACCTACATTAAAATCAGGTTTTCCCTTACAAAATAAACCGGACATTATTTTGTGCAGGACATGAAATTAGCTGAGGTTTGCATCTGTCAGACCGAATATACTGAAAATCTATTTATTACTGTATTGTGATCTGGAAATAGCAAGGCGAACTGAAGGGTTGTGCATGTTATTTCACTTTCGCAATTAACTGGTTATTTGTTGTTAGGGAATTCATTTACAAACAGGAATTCCAGACTCGCATTACTACGATGAATCATAAAAATCAGACAAACGGAAATGAAAACACCGCGGTTCCCTGCTCACCGCGCCTATCGGTATATGTAACCATAAACGTTAATATGATAAATGCAATCAGAAAGAATTATTGAATTATGAAAACGACAAAAGCAATTTACATGGCAATCATGATGCTGTATTTTACCGGCAGCATATTCGCCCAAAGCGGAAGCGTTGGGATCAACAACGATGGTTCAAGCCCAAACAGCAAAGCCATGCTCGATGTAAGTTCAACCACCAAGGGGTTTCTTCCGCCACGCATGACATTTTCAGAAAAGATTGCCATTGCCACTCCTCCCGCGGGGTTAATGGTCTGGTGCACCAATTGCGGCACTTCGGGCGAGTTGCAGATTTATAACGGAACCACGTGGATAGTCATCTCCACAAGTATTGCATTAAGCCTCCCCGATGCGCCGACAAACGTTACTGCAACAGAGGGAAGTGTATCGGCAACGGTAACTTTTACCGCACCTGCCTCCGATGGGGGTACACCCATAACATCATACACAGCTACTTCCAATCCGGGTAATATTACCGGTACCTTATCCCAGGCAGGAAGTGGAACAATAACTGTAATGGGGCTCACCATTGGTACAGCTTACACTTTTACCGTTACCGCTACCAATGCCAATGGCACGGGTGCGGCCAGCGCTGCCTCTAATTCAGTAACGCCAGTGGCATTCGCCATCGGTCAGGGTTATGGGGGAGGAATTATAGCTTATATTCTGAAACCAGCCGACCCGGGTTACATTCCAGGAGAAACCCATGGTTTAATCGCCGCTACTACCGATCAGAGTACCGGAATCATATGGTCAATATGGTCAGGAACTTCAGTGCCGGGGGGAACATCTCTTGCAATTGGAAGTGGCTTAGCAAACACAGAAAAGATCATCGCCCAGAATGGCGCAGGCATCACCTACGCAGCAGGTCTGGCACGAGCGTACAACGGCGGTGGATTTAACGACTGGTATTTGCCCAGCTGGAATGAGTTGGGCGAACTTTGCTGGATGAGTTCTAATGGATTTGGCGGTTTTGCATTCACCCACTATTGGAGTTCGTCTGAGTACGATTGGTACCGTGCACGGGCCCAATCGTTTCCTTCAGGCACCTCGTCCTACTACGACAAGGACTTCCCTAACCCTTTTGTTCGAGCTGTACGGTCTTTTTAACAATTAAACCATTCAGCAATTAAAATGAATGAGGAAAAAAGGGAATTCCAGGTATGCATTTCCACAATAAATCATAAAAATTATACAAATGAAAAAGAACAGACGAATGATCCGACTGCTGGTATTTATGTTTCCGGCATTAATTACATTTTCCTCTTTCGCCCAGGGGGTAATAAAAGCTGAATCCGGCGCCAGGATAGTAAGTGAAACAGGCAGCTACTGGGTGGTTGATAATGGCGCCTTCACCCTTACCAGCCCCGGGGTAACCAACCCGGCTGAGATCGCCAATCTTAAAATTGAGTCGGATGCTTCGCTCACCATTCCGTCACTTAATTACCTGACGGTAACCGGCACACTTACCAACAACGCCGGGGTTGGCGGATTGGTTGTGAATTCCGATGCCTCCGGCTCCGGCTCGCTGATAAACGGAACGGCGTCGGTGCCGGCCACCGTAAACCGGTATATCACCGGCATATCCCAGGCATGGCATTTCCTTTCATCACCGGTTGCAGGTCAGGCCATCAGCGGTACTTTTACCCCTGCCCCGGCAACTTCGTACGACTTCTTTGCCTGGTACGAGCCAAACGGCGAATGGGTCAATTTTAAAAGCACCTCCGGCACTTCCTGGAATACGGCAAACGGAAGTACCGATTTTACAGCTGGCAAAGGCTACCTGGTTGAATATACAGGTACAGGGCTTACCAAACAATTCACCGGCAACCTGAACGCCGGAACGATTTCGCCCGCGCTCACACACAGCGGCACCGGAACTTACAACTACTATAATCTTGTTGGGAACCCCTATCCTTCGGCCATCGACTGGAAGGCTGCAACTGGATGGAACAGAACAAACCTTGTTGCCAGCGGCGGTGGTTACGTGATGAGCATCTGGAACGATGCTTTGAGCACCGGCAATTATGGGGAATTCAATAGTGCATCACTCAGCGGAAGCGGAACAAACGGGGTAACGCAGTATATTTCGGCCGGCCAGGGATTTATGGTAAAAGCCGCATCGGCAGGAACAATAGGCATGGCTGATGGTGTAAGGGTGCACAATAACCACGAGTGGCTTAAATCAACCGAAGAGATCGCCAACATTCTCCGCATGAAAGTTGCGGGCAACGCAAATACATATTCCGATGAAATCATTATTGAATTCGGGCACCAGGCTGCTGATGGCGGCGCCGGGAAGATGTTCAGCTTTTACGAAACCGCACCCAGCCTCTACACCGTGAAGCCCGATGGCAACTACTCCATTGATTTCCGCGGGGAAGCCGGTGCTGTTACCATCCCGATGAGTTTTAAAGCAGGCGCCGATGGCCATTACACGCTCACTGCCAGCCAGCTGGAGTCGTTTACCTCATCCACGGCGATTACGCTCGAAGATAAAATGCTGAATACCATGCAAAACCTGGTTCAAAACCCGGTTTATACCTTTTCCTCTGCCAAAACTGATGATGCAGCCCGTTTCCTGCTCCATTTTGGCGGCACTTTCAGCATCAGTGAAAATGCAGGCCGGATGCCGGTCACTGTTTATTCATCGGGCAATACAATCTGCATTGCCAGTAAATCGGGAAGTGTGATAAAAGGCGGGGTAACGGTTTACAACATGATCGGCCAGCCGGTAATGCAACAGCAACTCGGTGAAATTCCGTTTACAAGGATCAGCCTCAGCGGGGCAACAGGGTATTACCTGGTAAAGGTGGTAACCGGCGACCAGGTTTATTCAGTCAAGGTTTTTATTAACAAGTATTAAAACGACAAACAATGAAAAAGGTACGCAAACCCCTCATGTTTTCCCTGCTCATGCTCTGTTTCATGCTGGTTGCCCAAACAGGCAAGGCCCAGGCTCCGCCGCCCCCGCCGGCAGAAAAGGGAACGAATACCAACAAAGCTCCCGGCGGCGGTGCTCCCGTCGACAGCGGGTTGCTCATTTCACTGGCCATGGTGGCCGGTTTTGGCGCGTGGAAATTATTAAAAAGGAAAACCCTGCGGTTTCCTGCTCACTGAGCCTGCCGGGGTCAACAAAGCGAATTGAGTAAGTTATCGATAAAAAAAATCACAGAAAGCTATAGAATTATGAAAACAAAAATGACAAAGGTAATTTATGCAACAATCATAATGCTGTTTTTAACCGGCAGCATGTCCGCCCAAACCGGAAGCGTGGGCATCAACAATAATGGCTCAAGCCCCGACGGCAGCGCCATGCTCGATGTAAGTTCAACCACCAAAGGGTTTCTTCCCCCACGCATGACATATTCAGAAAAGACCGCCATTACCAGCCCTCCTGCAGGATTAATGATCTGGTGCTCCAATTGCGGCGCTTTCGGTGAACTACAGGTTTATAACGGAACTGCCTGGACAAATCTTACCGGTGGGACTGCCTCAGGCAGTCTACCGGGGGCGCCGATAATTGGTATAGCAACAGGGGGAAATGCGCAGGCTTCGGTACCTTTTACCGCGCCTGCTTTCAATGGCGGTTCAATAATTACTTCCTACACGGCTACTTCATCACCGGGCAATTTTACCGGAACCTTGACTCAGGCAGGTAGCGGAACAATAACTGTAACGGGGCTGACCAATGCTACAACTTACACTTTTACCGTTACAGCTACCAATGCAACAGGTACTGGTGCGGCAAGCGCTGCTTCCAATGCAGTGATGCCATTGGCTATCGGCCAAAGTTACGGGGGAGGAATTATAGCTTATATTCTGAAACCAGCCGACGCGGGTTACGTACCAGGAGAAACACATGGTTTAATAGCCTCAACTGTCGACCAAAGTGGCCCTTGGGCTATAGCTGCTTTCCAAGGCACTTATGTCCCGGGTGGGACATCAACTTCATTCGGGAGCGGGTCAGCAAACACGGATAAAATCATCGCCCAGAATGGCGCTGGCACCAGTTATAATGCAGGTGAGGCACGAGCCTACGCCGGCGGAGGCTACACCGACTGGTATTTGCCGAGCAGGGATGAGTTGGTTAAACTTTACGAGCTGAAAGTACTTGGATTTGGCGGCTTTAATGTTAACACCTTCTATCGGAGTTCCTCAGAGTACGATTGGGGCAACGTGTATGTCCAGTATTTCACCGATGGCTCCCAGGACGCCTTCAATAAGTATGGCTACTATAATATGCGTGCTGTGCGGTCTTTTTAACTACTTATCCATGTAGAAATGTATTGAAACATGAAAACAAAAATGACAAAAGCAATTTATGCAACAGTAATGATGCTGTTTTTAACCGGCAGCATGTTCGCCCAAACCGGAAGCGTGGGCATCAACAACAATGGCTCAAGCCCCAACGGCAGCGCCATGCTCGATGTAAGTTCAACCTCCAAGGGCCTGTTACCTCCGCGGCTGACCACCGCCCAACGAAACACGATTGCATCTCCTGCAGAAGGATTGGTTATTTACAATACTGATGAAAAATCGTTGAATTTGTACAATGGTGTTGCCTGGACCTCATTGACACCAGTCCCTGATTTTATTTGCGGTTTAACCATCAGCATCAACCACATAGTTTCCAGAGGTGTTGCACCTGTAAATAAAACAGTTGCATATGAAACTACGACCGGTATTCCAGGTGAACTTACAAAGTGTTGGATTACAAGTAACCTTGGGTCTGACCACCAGGCAACTGCCGTGAGCGATGCCACTGAGGCTTCTGCCGGATGGTACTGGCAGTTTAACCTTAAGCAGGGTTACAAACATGATGGAACCACCCGAACACCAAATACGACCTGGATAACCGGCATCAGTGAAACTTCAGACTGGATAACCGCCAACGACCCGTGCAATATTGAGTTGGGCACCACCTGGCATCTCCCGACATACACTGAGTGGTATAATGTTGACAATACAGGCGGTTGGACGTCGTGGACCGGCCCATGGGACTCCGGATTGAAACTCCACGCTGCCGGGTTCCTGTACCCGTACTACGGCGATGTTTTACTGACCAATCGCGGCTCAGAAGGCTACTACTGGAGTAGTACGATGTACAATGACGTTTACAGCTGGTACCTGTACTTTAGAGGTGATGGGTACAGCATGGTGACCTACAACAACAAGGATTACGGCTACCCCGCCCGCTGCGTTCGAGACTGAGCGGACCGCTATAAAGCAAAATTGGGTTGACCCTGAACGATCACCTAAGCCGGGATGAAGTATTATTATAGGGTCTGTCTTGAAGTGTCAATTTAATAGCTATAAACCGACCGTCCAAAACTGATTGAGTTTTTTGGTGTGATTGCATTATTGGTGGTAGTGCTTCCACTAGTATATTGGTAATCGGCCAAAGCTACATGGGAGGAATAATAGCTTATATTCTGCAATCAGGCGACCCGGGCTATAGTGCCACTGTCCAACATGGCTTGATGGCAGCCTCTGCCGACCAGAGTACAGGAATCATTTGGGCTTTACCTGCCTACCAAAACATTTCCGTACCAGGGGGGACTAGCACTGCATTCGGAACAGGCCTGGCAAACACCAACAACATCATCACCCAGAATGGCGCTGGCACCACATATGCAGCAGGTCTGGCACGAGCCTACAGAGGCGGAAGCTATTCCGACTGGTATTTGCCGAGCCAGGATGAGTTGGAAAAACTTTACGCGATGAAGGAACTTGGATATGGCGACTTTGCACATTACTACTATTGGAGTTCCTCCGAGCACAATGCAAACTACGCGGTGACCCAGACCATGAGCAATGGCATCCAGGACTACTACAATAAGGGCACTACACACTATGTGCGTGCTGTGCGGGCTTTTTAATTATCCATTTAGCTACTTAACAAATTAACAAATACCGCTGAGCGGTCTGTTTTTTTGAACATTGTATTCAGCCGGTAATGCAACAGCAACCCGGCGAAAATCGACTGACTAGGATCAGCCTCAACGGGACCACCGGGTATTACCGCGTAAAGGTAGTAACCGACGACCAGGTTTATTCGGTCAAGGTTTTTATTAACAAGTATTAAAACGACAAACAATGAAAAAGGTACGCAAACCCCTCATGTTTTCCCTGCTAATGCTCTGTTTCATGCTGGTTGCCCAAACAGGCATGGCCCAGGCTCCGCCGCCCCCTCCGTTAGAAAAGGGAACGAATACCAACAAAGCCCCGGGAGGCAATGCCCCCGTTGAAGGCGGGTTGTTCATTTCACTGGCCCTGGCTGCCGGTTTTGGCGCGTGGAAATTGTTTAAAGGAAAACCCCGCAATTTTCGGCTAACTGAGTGAAGCCGAAGTGAGGAACATGGACCTTGTCTCTGTTTTACATTCACATCATACTTGAAGTTTAGAACAGTCAGGCAGGCTTGGATTGTCTGTCGTTGACGATGAATTTAATAGTACAACCGGCACCGGGTCATGCCAAAAGGAAAATCGATCCTGGCGAACCCACCGGTTGCTGAGATTTGAAATTCAAAAAGGATTCGATTCAATAGCCTCTGTTAACTGTGGAGTATACCGGAGTCGAACCGGTGACCTCTGCATTGCGAACGCAGCGCTCTGGCCAACTGAGCTAATACCCCAAAATTGCAATACTGACCCGATACAAAGATATGGGAATTTACGTTTGGCGCAATGTATATGCAATAGATCTTATCTGTTGTTACACAGGATTTGCAGGACCTTCAAACAACCCGATATCCATGATCCCGGGTTCAGCCCTCGAAGCATCGGTAATAAACCGCACCTTTTGTGCGGTGACAAAGGGAAACTGAAGGAGCCGCTTATTTCCAACCGTGGTGCCGCTGGCAAAATATTTCCATTACAAAGACAAATCCCGGCATAATGTATTACATTTGTGTTTGGATTGAAGAAAAACACCTTTACCAAACGCTGCAACGTTCTTAAAAGTCTTGAATATTGTATCTTGAATATTTCTCATCTTGAAACCTGCCAACGATAAACCCGGGAAATATTTTTAAGAACATGTAGCGTGACCTTCACCTCCATCAAATTGTGTTACTGTCACATACACCAAGAATCACCTTTTATTCCGAACATCCTCAGGCTTGCACATGATGGCTCCTGATATAAAAGAAAATTAACTGTCATTAACCTTTTGATGGCTAATAAGTATGCAAAATATTAGGATGGAAACAAAAACGAACACATTTGAGAATTTTCCTGAATGGTTATTGGAAAAATGGCAGGGCATAGCAGATGTACTGGCCGAAACAATAGGCGTTACAGCTGCTTTAATCACAAAGACCGAAGATGATTTCATGGAGGTTTTCATTTCAAGCCATTCAGAAAACAATCCTTACCCTTCTTATGCAAAAGAAAATATGGATGGTTTGTATAGTGAAACCGTTATAAAAACCCAACAAAAATTACTGGTTACCAATGCGCTGACAGACAAAGCCTGGGATAACAACCCCGCTTTAAAACTCGGCATGATCGCGTATCTGGGATTTCCTCTCAATTTCCCGGACCATCAACCGTTTGGGACCCTTTGTCTTCTTGACAATAAGGAAAGGCTTTTCACACTGCAAAATGAAAAACTGGTTCAGCAATTCAAGAATGTGATCGAACTGGACCTGGCACTCTTACAGTCATTTGAACATAAAACAAGTCTTATATCAGCAAATATAGTACACGAAATCGCTGAACGTAAAAAAGCTGATGAAAAACTGCAGGAAAGTGAACGGATGTATCGAAACCTGTTCGAGAAGGCGAATGAAGGGCTGATATTGCTGACGATGGACGGGAAAATAGCCGAAGCAAACCAGTCCTTTGCCATGATGCATGGCTACACCGTGAGCGAGATTAAGAACATGGACATCAAAGACCTGGATGTTCTCAATGATAGAGCGTTTGATGGCCGTGCAGAAGTAATGAATCGCCTTTACGCCGGAGAAGTCGTCCGTTTTGAGGTTGAGCATTATCACAAGGATGGGCATGTCATTACCATGAGCGATACAGTAAGTATCATCAATATTGGCGGCGAGAAGTTCTTTTTGGCTTTTCACCAGGACATTACCGGGCGCAAGCTGGCGGAAGAGCAACTGGCAGAAAACAAGGAAAAATACCGGGGGTTAAGTGAAGCCTCGTTTGAGTCGATTTTTCTATCTGAAAAAGGGATTTGTATTGAACAAAACCACACCGCTGAAAAAACATTTGGTTACACCAGCGAGGAAGCAATCGGCAGATATGGAACGGACTGGATTGTACCTGAATACAGAGACCTTGTACTCAAAAACATGCTCTCAGTCTCTGAAGAACCCTATGAGGCACGCGCATTAAGAAAAGACGGCACAACATTCCCATGTATGCTGTCGGGAAAGATGATGCATTATAAAGGGAGGGATGTCAGGGTAACTTCTTTAACTGATATCACAGAACGTAAACATGCGGAAGCTTCCATTCAACACCAATTGAAATTTACTCACGCACTTAACGAGATCGCAGGTGTTATAATTTCGACTGAGGACATCAATGCAATCATAGAAAAAACGACAACCATTCTGGGTGAAACTCTTGGTGTTGACCGTTGTTTAATTTATGATGTCAATTTTCCCGAAAAGAAATTAACTGCCACAAGTGAATGGCTGAATCCTGAATTCCCTGATATTCAGCCCACAAAAGGAGTTTATTCAATTGAAATATTTATCAGTGGCATTTCTGAAATGGAAAAAACCAGAAATTACATGGTTAGCCATTCCGATGAAATAAATCCGGTGCTTTTCCCTGATAATTCTTATAAAATATTACACGACACAATGGAAATTAAAAGCGCCATCTGGTATCCTTTTAATTTTTACGCCGATGGTTACTTCTTATTGGTTCTTAATGAAACCCATCATAAAAGAGAATTTGTAAAGGAGGAGATTGATTTCCTTAATTCCTTTAGCAAACAAGTCGGCATAGCACTAGAAAAAATCAACCTCCTTGAAGGAAAAAATAAAGCAGATGAAATAATAAAAGCAAGCGAAAAACGGTTCAGAAATGTATTGCAGGATGTTAAAAATATAGCAGTTCAGGGATATGCTTCTGATGGAACTACGCAGTATTGGAATAAAGCATCTGAGATTTTATATGGATTTACTGCACAGGAAGCCATAGGCAAGAATCTTCTTGACTTGATTATCCCTTTTGAAATAAAGGATCATGTTAGTGAAGCAATAAAGTGGATGATCGAGACCGGGCAGTCGATCCCTTCATCAGAATTATCATTGCAGCGAAAAGATGGCTCCCGTGTTTCCGTTTATTCCCACCACACAATGGTCAAGATTCCTGGAAATCAACCGGAATTTTTCTGCATAGACATTGACCTTACCGACCGCAAACTGGCGGAAGAAAGAATCCTTGAATTAAATAGAGATTTAGAATTGCGTGTTAAACAGCGTACATCGGAACTGGAAGCAGTCAACAAAGAACTGGAAACATTTTCCTATTCAGTTTCACATGATCTGAAAGCACCTTTAAGACATATCAGCGGGTTTATTGGCCTTTTCCTCGAGAATAAACCAGCAGGACTCTCTAAAGAACAACTCGGTTTTCTGGATGTCATTTCCTCTTCAGTCTCAGATATGGAGAAATTAATTGATAGCATACTCACTTTCTCCAGGCTGAATTCGATTGGATTACAAAAAAAACTTCTCAATTCATCAGAGATGGTTCATCAGGCCATCGCTTTTTTTAATCCGGACATTCAACACAGGAAAATCATCTTCCAGGTTGAAGCCCTGCCGGATATAAAAGGCGATGAAGAGCTTCTCTGTCAGGTTTGGATCAACCTGATCTCGAATGCCATCAAATATACCATGAAAAAGCCGGAAGCCATCATCGAGATCGGCAGTTTTTCGAGCGATAACGAAGCCACCTTTTTCGTGAAAGACAATGGGGCTGGTTTTAATATGAAGTATGCAGATAAACTGTTCGGCGTATTCAAACGGTTGCACAGATCCAGCGATTTTGAAGGAGTCGGGATCGGACTTGCCAACGTAAACCGAATTGTTAAACGGCACGGCGGACATTGCCATGCCGAAGGTGAAGTGGATAACGGGGCAACATTTTATTTCACCTTACCTGTATAGATATACCTGGATTATAAACCGGTTTGAATATCCGGAGATTCATAAAAGAGCAACTCCCCCACCACCAATAAAATTAAATTACGGACATGTTTTTTTAATGCAAACATTGCTACTTTTGGATGTCCAATAATTTAATTCTTATACGAAAATAGCAGCCGCAAATGAATAAGAGCAGACTGGAAGCCTTCAGCGATGGCGTTTTAGCCATCATTATCACCATCATGGTACTGGAAATGAAAATACCTCACGGGAGTGACTGGGACGAATTAAAACCATTCATTCCAAAATTCCTGAGCTATATTTTAAGCTTTCTTTACATCGGAATTTACTGGGGCAATCACCATCATCTGTTACATTCTGTAAAACAGGTTTCTTCAGCGATTCTCTTATCAAACATTAACCTGCTTTTCTGGTTATCCCTCATTCCATTTGCAACAGGGTGGATGGGAGAGAATCATTTTGCCACCAACACGGGTATTTCAGGAATCATCTTCGTCATTATCGCAGTCATGTGGCTCATCCCGGATAAAAATATTGAAAGAGCATTAAAAGGGGAAAGCCTCTCCTAATATTCAATAACCTTAAGTTTCGTATCTTTGCAGGATGAAATATTTGTCAAAGATTAACTTTATTCCAGTGCTTGTCCTGTTTCTTTTGCTTTCATTTGCGGTACACTCACAGCAGACTACTGTACCCGGTACTCCCGGTAAAACAGAGAATGTCAGGAAGGATATTGACAGATCAGCCCTTATTGCCTATGCCAAACAATACCTGGGAACGCCTTACAGACGGGCTGGTTCCGATCCCCGAAAAGGATTTGACTGTTCAGGTTTTGTCGATTTTGTTTACCGCCATTTTGATTTGAAGCTTCCCCGAAGTTCCAGAGAATTCAAAGCAATCGGCACTGCGTTGAAGCCTGAAGAATTCAAGGTAGGTGATGTGCTGGTGTTTTACGGATTCAGGGACAAAAGCCACATCGGCCATGTTGCCATCGTGTGCGAAGCCAATGGCATGAAGTCACGGTTTATTCATGCTTCCTCCGGCCGGAAGCACAGTGTCACCATCAGCGATCTTGACACGGACGGATACCGGCGCCGTTTTTACAAGTGCATCGATGTGATCCGGTAGTGTTGCTTAAAATTATGAATCTGCCTTATTTTTGTACTTTTTCTGATCATCTTTTCACATGCCCGTTATGAAACATATCATTGTCGTTTTTTGCTCTTTCATTTTGCTGCTCCAGGCAGCCAATGCACAAAGCACCTGGAAAGCTTCTGACTATAAGCCTGAAGCTTACCGGAAAGTGATGGTACTTGCCAAGGTAACCGATGTGGCTGCCAGGCAGCAACTGGAAGACTTCACCGTTAAATTGCTCAATGATAAAGGAATCGTTGCCATCCCGGCATACAGAAATGTTAAAAAAACCGACGGGGTATCCCGTGAAGAGTTCCTCGTCATTGCAGATTCCCTGCAGGTTGATGCCCTGCTTGTCTATTCGGTCAACGGGGCTGAAAAACAGGTCGAGAGCACCCCGACAGTAAGCATTGGCGTAGGTGTTGGCGGCTATGGTGGCTATGCGGCCACAAGTGTGCCGATCTCCGGAGGAACCAAAATGGTCACCGTGGTCAAACTCAGTGTCTATTTTTACAACAGGGCTTCAACAGATGAACAATGGGCGCAGCAGCTAAGCGGATCACTCGAAGGCGGGACTGACAAGCTTGCCTATACTTTTGCAAAAACTACCGTTAAAGCGATGATAAAAGACGGGTTATTCGTTAAATAGCTTAGGTGCCTGACATGGTACACTCCTGTACTGTGCGGCTAATTGATCATTATTTCTGCAAATTCTGATTCAAAAAATCTGAAATCTTTCCTGAACCCTCTTGCAGAAAGTTTCAGGCAATTTCCTTTTTTTTCAATGACAAGGTAAAAATACAACGGTTTATCTTCCTGCCTGAGCAGATCATCGTATTTACGCTTATTTCCGGTAAATAAAGGTTGTGCAATACCGCCCCCTCCCCCGATCACGAGGAAATGCTTTTCATTATGACCGGAAAAATACTCCAGGTTATGAGAATGCCCGCTGATAAAAAGTTTTGACTTTTTTGAATTTGTAAATTTTGGGACTATCAGGTCAGCTACCGGCAGGGATGACCCTACGACCTTGCTGTTGCTGTAAGGGGGATGATGAATACAAACGATAATTGCTTTTATGCCGGGTGCGGCATCAAGTGAATCCATGACCGCCGAATACCATTTTACCTGCCTGGAACATGCTTTTATCCCAATGGCCCTGAAGTTTGAGTTCAGCATGACAAAGGCAACAGAATCAACATCCACAGTGTACCCATATTGCCATCGTTCCGGGAATCTTTGCCCGAACATTTTCATTCCTTCGTATTTCCCCATGTATTCATGATTTCCCGGGATGGCATAAACTGCCGTGTGTGTTTTTTTCACAGCATTCAGGACGGTATCCAGGGGTGTCCATGCTTCTCTGTCTGATCCCATCGAAGTCATATCACCAAGAAGGAACAGCGTCTTCGGGCGCTGCCGGATGATATCTGCAAACAAACTATCTCTTGCCTCTGTGTTTCTGTAAGGTCTGTATAATATTTTCTCGACCCAAAGGGGGGCCTGAAAGTCACTGATAAAGTACATTTTTTGCTGTTTATCGATAACTTGTGCGAATCCGAAAGAAATATTAATCCCCAGGAAAACAGCAATCACACATAATGCATTGAAGTACACATGATAAGTTTTACAACTTGCATTATCGGTGCGAATTTTCATTCTTGTCATTTCACAAAACGCTTAATGATCGTCGGTTACCGGCAGGAGAACTGTTCCCTGCACAGATTTACACTGGCACATCCGCCACTTCACTGTTTATCTGCACTGCATTTGATTCCAACCATCCGGCCTGCCCTCATGAGTGCCTCGACCGCCAGGTCTGTTGTTTGTTTTGCCGATTTTTCAGAATGGGGTGAGGCTACCGTAATTTGTGTCAGGTTTTTTTCCAGGGAGTCAACCTGCATGGAAACTTTTTGTTTCTGAAATGTGAATTCCACAAACCTTTTGGTGTTGTCCCTGCTGCTGATTTCAAATTTCTTATTGCTTGTGAGTGTATCAAGTATGGCACGGTAAACCCCGGATGTTCCGGCCTCAAGCAGTACGGTGGCAATATCTGCCTCGCTGGTACGCATCGATTTGATCTTTCTTGCAATGGTAACAAACTGAGAATGTGCAGGCAAGGCGAATGAGACCAGGATCAGGGCCACAAGTGATGAACACAGCAAAGTTGAGGGTTTCATAGTTCAGGGATTTGGGTTCAGTTGAAAGAGGTAAAATTAAGAAATTGGGTAATGGTTCCGGTATCAGCTGATAAATTTATTGATAAAACTCCATTATCTTTGGCTCCTCCAAGGCGATTCATGAGTATGAAGAAATTTGAATGGTTCATTATCCTTCTGATATTTAGCTTTCCGGCATTTGCATCATCCCAGAACAACTATTTTGTCAAAGACACACTAACCTCAATCGGAGCCGATCTCGTGGAGGGAAAAACCCTGGCCAACCAAATGGTCTGCCAGGTCAGGCAAGGGGATTCGATAATTCAATACACTCCGTGGCAGGTCAGTGAATATGGGTTTTACGATGGCCGCACCTTCGTGGCCAGGAGCATCCCGCTGCCCGATTCGACTCAAAAGGTTTTTCTTGAACGGCTTGTCAGAGGGAAATATTACTTATACTACTATGAGGGAGAATCCGGGAGAACCTTCTTTCTTGAAAAGGACAGCACCCTTTTTGTCGCACTGCCAAAACACGGTCAGGGTGATCACCCTGGAAATTTCAGGGACGACCTCAGGCATTATACTGCCGACTGCCCCAAAATGGCGGATGCCATCAAACTGGTTCGATACAACCGGGCCGGATATAAAAAACTGATGAATCAGTATGAAGTTTGTAAAAAGAGGCCATTCCCGTTTTTCAGGTTCGGGATTAGTGCAGGATATAGTGCCAGCAAACTCATTCCGAAACAAAGCATCTCCATCCCGGAGATCAACGAGATGATGTACAAATATGAGGGGGGATTTATCGCGGGTCTCTTCGCGGAAAGTCCTGTTTTACTGAGTGACATCTCCCTGGTTTTGGAGATGCTCTTTACCCGCCATGAATTTTCGGCCAACGTTTCAGATATCTATCACTGTGAGCTTGATTATTATGCAGGTATGTATTCCTTTCAAATGCCTTTTATGGTGAGGTATGCTTTCCCGTCAAACAGGATCCGCCCGTTTGTCAACGCGGGGGCGGTCTTTATGTATAACTTCAGCCAGGAGGAAAATCTTTACAGTTCCATCGAGAGTCAGAACGTGATCGTAATCAATGATGTAGTTGAAACTTCTTTGATTACACAGGCAATGCTCGGGTACACTTTAGGTGCAGGATTTGCCGTTCAAATCCTGCCGAGGAACTGGATCTCGTTAGATTTCAGGTACAACGGATATTATGCGATTGAGTCGGCACAGGCGATGGACATTTCCGAGTTTCAAATAAAATCGAGTATAAGCTTTTAACGATGAAGAATCTTTTCAGCTTCTCAATCCTGATAATGTTACTCCTGGCTGCGGGTTGTAAAAAGGATTCAAAAATTCTGTCAAAAGATTATCCCTATGTGATCCAGGATGAGATCTCTGAAATCAGTGAAACAGGGATCACGGTTAAGTCGGAGGTGATCAGCTCCGGTGATTATGAAACTGAGGATTTTGGTTTTGTGATCGGTGAAAATCCAATACCCGTCTTAACCAGCCGGAAGATCTCCCTGAAAGCTGTTCAGGACAATCCGGATAACGTAACTTTCCGAATCGACAATGACCTTGCAACCGGCCGGACGTATTATATCCGGGCCTACATTAAAACAAACAGTTACCTTGTTTACAGCAATGAGAAATCATTTTACAGCAAAGGGAGCATGACACCACGGATTGATCATCTTTCAGTCACTTCAGGTATTCCCGGAACCGTTGTTACAATTACCGGCGATTATTTCAGTGAAACAAAGGGTAATAACATCGTCCATTTTGGCGAATTGCGGGCAAACATAGTTTCCGAGAACCGCAACACCATTGTTGTTCAATGCCCCAACAACAAAGCTACCGTGGAAGTTGCTGTTTCCGTCCAGGTTGCCGGACATAGCGGGTTTGCAACACCTGCGTTCACCCTGGTCTATCCATGGACTCCGCTGGCCGATTTTCCCGGGGGAGCAAGATTCTGGAGCAGCAGCTTTACAATCGGGGCAAACGGGTATGTTGCATTGGGGATGACCAATGCCGGCAATTATGCGACCAAAGAACTGTGGGAATTTAACAGTGGAACCAATCTTTGGCAGGAGTTGCCACCTTTCCCAGGAGATGCGCGTAACCTGGCAATCGATTTTACAATTGGAAACTCAGGATACATCGGACTTGGCGCAGGTGCCAACGTTGCAACTTTAACCGATTTATGGGAATTCAATCCCATCACCGTTTCATGGACGAAAAAGGCGGATTACCCTGGTGCAACCTTTAATGACCACGCGTACCCTCATTTTGTAATCAATGACAAATTATATATGTACACAGGATTCAATAAGTTTGAACTTTGGACTTATGATCCGGAAACGGACCAATGGACACAACTTCCTACCGATGACCAGATGAAAACCCATTATATCACCGAAGGATTCTCGGCAGGCAATTCCGGGTATTTTATCGAACAAACAGGGAGTGATTGGGGTGCAAGAACTG